>CASDVD010000054.1 GCA_949284155.1 uncultured bacterium
GAAGCTCTTGAAGGCGGTATCTTAGCGGGATTCCCGATGATTGATGTTAAGGTAACGCTTTATGACGGTTCTTATCACGAAGTCGACTCTTCTGAAATGGCGTTCAAGATTGCCGGTTCTATGGCTATTAAAGAAGGCTGCAGAAAAGCTAAACCTTGTATCCTTGAACCTATGATGAAGGTTGAAATCGAAGTACCTGAAGAAAACACAGGTGATATCGTTGGTGATATTGCTTCCAGAAGAGGACGTGTTGAAGGTATGGAAATTATCGAAGGTACAGGAATTCAAAAAATCAGAGCTACTGTACCTCTGGCTGAAATGTTCGGTTATGCTACTGACATCCGTTCTAAAACTCAAGGACGTGGTACTTTCTCTATGGAATTTAGCAAATACGAACAAGTACCGGCTAACGTAGAAAAAGAAATCATTGAAAAATCAGGTGCTTCTGCATAGATTTTTTATGAAATTATAAGAAAAGACGGGCTTTGCCCGTCTTTTTTATTGTCTTTTTTGTAAATTCGTAATATTATTATTGATATTGTGTATTTGTGTGATTCAGTGAATGTGAGTGGGGGTATGTTGGAAAAGATTTTTTCAGTTCAGAAAAGCGAAGATAGAACTATAGTAAAAATATTCGGTATAAAGATGAAGTTTAGAAAAAGTCTTGCATATCGAGTTAAGCAACTTGAGTATGAGAATAAAATTCTTTCGTGTCGTATAGAAAATCTGCCGTATGAGCTGGTAGGCGCAAATACTTTAAAAAATATAAGTATGCCAAATGTTAGAAATGTAGAAGATACTTTAAACCGGATTTCAAATGAAAGTGTTTCAATTTCAAGATTTGGAGATGGCGAATTGGAACTTATGTTTTTGGATAAGTCTTTGCCGTTTCAACGTTTTGATGAGGGCTTAAAATCCAGATTGTTTGAGGTTTTAAAATCAGATTTATCTGATTTTCTTGTATGTATACCAAACACTTGGGGCGATATGAGCTGTTTAAGGGGAGATATTTATAAATTTTGGGTAGAAAAAGTTGTTGAATTAAGGCCTTTTATGAATATACATTTGGATTTTTCGAAGGAATATTATGATACTTCTGTTACACGCTGTATATCAGAGGGTGTATATAATAAATTTAAAACTTTTTTTGCAAATAGAACCATTATAATTGTAGAAGGAGAAAAGACAAGGTTTGGAGTTGGCAATGATTTGTTAGATAAAGCAAGGAGTATAAAACGTATTTTATGTCCCGCAAAGAACGCTTTTGACAAGTATAATCAAATATTGGAAGCCTGTAAAAGCTTACGGGGGGGGGGGGCTACAGGTTTTCAAGACCCGCAGACTCTTTTCTTGATTGCGCTCGGGCCTACTGCTACGGTTCTGGCATATGATTTACATAAACTGGGATACAGGGCAATTGATATAGGACATCTTGATATATGTTATGAGTGGTTTTTGAGAAAAGCTGAAAATAAAATTAAAATCCCCGGCAAATATGTGAACGAGGTTAGCGGCGGTGATGTCGTCGAAGATTGTACGGACAAAGATTATCTTTCACAGATTATCTGCAGGGTTTAACCTTATTTCCTATGAAAAATTTTTTAATTGTAGTAGAATATTGTTATGGATATTACCAATCATCAAAATACTGAAACAGATTTAAAAGAACAATATTTACAAAAAATTGTTCAAAATCCTTCTTGTGAGCAAAATTATATTGAATTAGGCAAGCTTTATATAATAGAGAAAAATTATAAAGAAGCTCTGGGTGTATATGAGAGCCTTTTAAAGATAAACAGTGCAAATGTTCAGGCGCTTATTAACGCAGGAAGTATACATTTTTATCTGCAAAACATAAACAAATCTATTGATTACTATACACGTGCTTCCGAGTTGGAAACCAGTTTTACTATATATTTGAATCTTGGTAATGCCTATGCGGAGTTGGGAAATTTTGATGAGGCGATGAAGAATTATTCAAAGGCACTTAAGCTGGAACCTCAGAATGCAGCGCTTTTTAGTGCGATAGCTTTGTTGTATCAGGATAACAAAGATTATGTATCAGCAAATGTTTTTTATGATAAGGCGCTTGCTATTGAAAAAAATCCCGAGACGTATCTTAGCAAAGCTACTGTAATGATGGCGATGCATGTGTATCAGGAAGCGGCAAATTTGCTTTTAAAAGCAATCGCTTTGGACAATACTTTTGTCAAAGCATATATTTGTCTTGCAAACTGTTATTCTTCAATGAAAGATTTTGAGAATGCTAATAAGTATTTTGAAAAATGCTATGAAATAATGCCCGATTTTTATCAGGCGTATGTCTGCCATGGCATTTCTTATTCTGATGAAAGAAAAATTGATAAAGCAATAGAAAAATATCAAGAGGCAATTAAGGTTAATCCCAGAATGCCGAATGCGTATATTTTATTGGGAAATATTTACGTTGAGCAGCAAAAATATAATGAAGCTATTCAGTTGTATGAAAAGGCAGCAAGTATTCAGCCGAATGATGCAAAGACGTATACATTTATCGGTAATACTTATTACATGCTTGGTGATTTGGAGCAGGCGATATATACTTACAGAAAGGCTTTAAAGGCTGATTTTAAAAATCAAGAGAACAAACTCGTTTATCTTGAAATTATTCAAGAGTACATTAAAAGGAAAAGCGCCTGAGGTTTTAGAATGTCATACAGAACATATAACAGTGCGTCACCTGCGCTTATTGAGAGAATTATCGGTGCATTAACATATGTAAATTGTCTTGTCGGTTTGATATGGCTGATTATTGCAGCGTTAATGAAGAAGGGTATCCGCCCATTTTTACAGTATCATATTTATCAGTCATTGTTTTTAGCGTTTTTGTTATTTATTGTCAGCGCAGGCTTGAGCTTGTTAATGAGAGTGATTAATTTCATTCCGTTCATTAATAAAATAGTCAGCTTGATAACATTTTACCTGAATACCCCGTTGTTATTCGGGTATTCGATAGTCGGACTGTTAATATATTTAGCTGTATTATATTTAATTATCGGAGCATTGATGGGCAGATACAGTTATTTCCCATGGGTTTCGGATATAATTAAGAGCAATATCAGAGGTTAGTATGAAATTTGATACGATTGCAGTGCAGGGCGCTCACAGTGCAAAAGATAACAGACATTGCATACCTGTTCCTATATACCAGACTACGGCGTTTGATTTTGATAATGTTCAATATGCTGCTGATTTGTTTGACTTAAAAACAGAAGGTGATATTTATACAAGAATCTCAAACCCGACAACGGCCGTTCTCGAACAAAGGCTTGCAATGCTTGAAGGCGGAGTCGGGGCATTGTGCCTTTCCTCCGGTCAGGCAGCTTCTTCTGTAGCCGTTTTGAATATAGCAAAGGCAGGGGATGAGATAGTCGCATCATCGACATTGTACGGCGGTACTTTTAATCTTTTGGGTGTAACTTTAAAAAAACTCGGTATAAAAACAGTTTTTATTGATTCGGAAAATCCGGAAGATTACGAAAAAGCAATAACTCCCCGTACACGTTGTATTTTTACGGAAACAGTAGGGAACCCCAAACTGAATGTTGCGGATATTGAAGGTTTGGCAAAAGCTGCTCACAGAAACGGAATCCCGCTGATTGTTGATAATACCGTACCATCGCCTTATTTGTTCAGACCGTTTGAATATGGTGCTGATATAGTTATCCATTCAATGACAAAATATATATCGGGACATGGTAATTCAATGGGCGGAGCGGTAATTGATTCAGGAAAGTTTGACTGGGCTGCGTCCGGAAAATTTAGTGAATTGACCGAGCCTGATGAAAGCTATCATGGGCTGAGCTATACGGAAACATTTAAAGAAGCTGCTTATATAGTGAAAGCCCGTGTGCAGTTGTTAAGAGATTTGGGAAACTGTATAAGTCCTTTTAATGCCTATTTGACTTTGTTAGGTCTTGAAACCTTGTCTTTGAGGATGCAAAGAGTTTCTGATACGGCATTGAAGGTTGCAAAATATTTGGAAAAACATCCTTGTATAGAGTGGGTAAATTATCCGGGACTTGAATCAGGCAAGTATTATCCTCTTGCTCAAAAATATTTGCCTAAAGGTGCTTCTTCAATTGTTGCGTTTGGCCTAAAGGGCGGCAAAGCAGCAGGTGTGAGATTTATTGAGAAGTGCAAATTGCTTATTCATGCTACAAATATAGGCGATTCCCGCTCTATTATCACGTATCCGTCGCTTACAACGCATAGACAGCTCAATGAGGAGCAGATGAAAGCATGCGGCATTGGTGATGATTTTATGCGTTTGTCTGTGGGGCTTGAGGATGCAGAGGATATTATTGAAGATTTAAATTGTGCGCTAAGTTGAAATATTAAGGAGAAAGTATGAAAAGTTATGTAGAGTCAAAAATAAGAGATATTGTTGATTTTCCTAAGAAAGGAATAGTTTTTCGTGATATAACCACAGCAGTGAAAGATGCCAGAGCTTTAAGGGAAATAATCGATTTTCTGACAGAGCAGTATAAAGATAAAAAAATTGACTATGTGGTGGGAATAGAATCAAGAGGGTTTATCTTCGGCTCTGCGCTGGCGTATAATCTGGGTGCCGGGTTGGTGTTGATTAGAAAACCCGGAAAACTTCCTGCTGAAACTATTTCACAGTCTTATGAACTGGAGTACGGCACGGACAAAATTGAAATGCATAAAGATGCTATCGAACCCGGTAAAAATGTTTTAATCATTGATGACTTGCTGGCAACCGGCGGTACTGTCGATGCGAGTATCAAACTTTTAAAGCAAACAGGAGCAAATATTGTTAGTGCTGCATTTGTAATTGAACTGTCCGACTTAAAAGGCAGAGAAAGGCTCTCTGAGGATATTGAAGTCGTATCAATGATTAAGTATTAAATATCTGCTGAATATTGAAGTAATGGAGACTTTTGTCTCCATATTTTGCGTGGTTTTATATTTTTATAAAATTTTGTTTTTTCTTAATTGTAAACAAATGTAAAAATCATCAAAAAATTTTAAAGTTTTCCTAAATGCGTGCCGATAGAAAAAAGTAAGTGAC
>CASDVD010000055.1 GCA_949284155.1 uncultured bacterium
ATAACTTTCTGTAATTCTCTTCACATAGGCCGGCGGGTTGGATGATTTTTTCGGGAAAGTTCTGCCTGAATTTGAAAGCTTGCGCAATAATTGGTGCACCGGGCTGTGCCGCTGAACAGTCACGAGGGACGTGACGAAGCTGGAATGATTTAGCCACCCTAATTAAACTAAACGCAGTCCGCCAATAATTGGTGCACTGGGCTGTGCCGCTGAACAGTCACGAGGGATGTGACGAAATTGGAATGATTTAGCCACCCTATTAAAAAATTAGTTTTTTAGGTTTACGAATTGATTTTCACGGGAGATAGCGACTTTGCCGGAGCGGACTAACTCTTTTATTCCAATAGGACGTAGAAGTTCAATCAGAGAGCGGATTTGTCTGGAATCACCCAGGGCTTGTATTGTGTAAGAGCGTGGAGTAACATCTATTATTTTGGCATTAAAGATTTCAGCAATACGGAGGATTTCAGAGCGGTCTTCATCCTTTGCATTAACTTTGCAGAGGATAAATTCACGTTCAATAGCATCTTCATTTTTAAAATCCACAACTTTTAATACCGGAATAATCCTGTTTAGTTGTTTAGTAATTTGTTCCAAAACCTTATCATCACCATTGGTAACAATAGTCAAACGTGAATATTCTCTATCCAGTGTAGGAGCAGCAGTTATACTTTCAATGCTGTATCCCCGTCCGCTGAACAGACTGCTGATACGGGAGAGTATGCCAGCTTCGTCTTTTACCATAACTGAAATTATATGACTCATTTGTAATACCTCTTAGTTAATAGGACTGTCGTTAGAGAGAAGGACTTTATTGATAGGATTGCCGGCAAGAACCCATGGATAGACCATTTCAAATTCTTCAACAACGAAATCTATAAATACTGGTCTTTTAGATTCAACAGCGTACTGCAATGCTGGAACAATCTCTTCTTCTTTTGTTACACGAATACCGAGCGCACCATAAGCTTCTGCAACTTTAACAAAGTCCGGGCCGGAAATTTTTGTTTCAGAATAATGTTTATTAAATAATTTTTCCTGCCATTGTCTGACCATACCTAGATAGCCGTTGTTAATTATTGCAACGATTACGGGAATATTATAAGCGACACAGGTTGCCAATTCCTGAATATTCATCTGAATACTTCCATCGCCGGCGATATTAATTACAATTTTTTCCGGTCTGCCGATAGAAGCCCCCATGGCAGCAGGAAACCCAAAACCCATTGTACCGAGTCCGCCGGAGGTAATAAACCTTCTGGGTTCTTCAAACTTATACAACTGCGCCGTCCACATCTGATGCTGCCCGACTTCAGTGCAGATAATAGTATCTTTATCTTTTGTATAGTCATAAATTTTTTCGATAACGGTTAAGGGATTGAGTTTATCCGAATTGCATGCCGGCAGGGCACGTTTTTTCTTCCACTCATCAATTTGTTCAAACCATGCCTGTTTTACATCATGATTAGTCTCATATTTGTTATTATCAAATTCGTGCAGCATGGCAGTCAGAATATTTTTTGCATCACCGACAATCGGAACATCAACATGCACATTTTTGCTTATGGAGCAAGGGTCAATATCCACATGAATAACCTGAGCATCTTTTGCAAAGCGTTTCAAACAGCCTGTTATTCTGTCATTAAATCTTGTACCGATTGCAAAAAGCACATCACAGTTTGAAACAGCGTGGTTAGCCCAATAGTTGCCGTGCATACCGAGCATGCCGAGAGATTTTTCTCTGCCGGCGGGATAAGTGCCCATTCCCATAAGGGTATTTGCGACAGGAATATTCAGTTTTTCGGCAAGTTCAGTCAACTCCTTGCTTGCTTCAGCCGCAACAACGCCGCCGCCGGATATAATCATA
This sequence comes from uncultured bacterium, assembly GCA_949284155.1. GTDB lineage: Bacteria > Cyanobacteriota > Vampirovibrionia > Gastranaerophilales > Gastranaerophilaceae > Spyradomonas. The sequence continues at coordinate 1,868 of CASDVD010000055.1, forward strand.
GGTCTTTCCGCATCGCAAAGAAGTTCCAAAGCTTTAATAATTTGGCGATGATGACCATGATAAGTAGGGTTGTAACCGGGCAGATTAACCTTCTGCGGATATTCAAATTTTGTTTTCTGGCTCAAAATATCTTTTGGCAAATCAATAACTACAGGGCCGGGTTTCCCCGTAGTAGCAATATGAAAAGCCTCTTTTATAATTCTTGGAAGCTGAGATACATCATTCACCAGATAATTATGCTTGCAGCAGGAGCGTGTAATACCGACAATATCAGCTTCCTGAAAAGCATCATTTCCAATCTGGTCAAGTCCGACCTGACCGGTAAAAACTATAATCGGATAGCCGTCATAATATGCATTGGCTATTCCGGTGATGGCATTTGTAGCCCCCGGGCCGGAGGTGACAAGAGCAACGCCTGGTTTTCCCGTTGCACGGGCAAACCCTTCTGCAGCATGGATTGCCGCCTGTTCATGGCGGACGAGATAATGTTTTATATCGCTGCAATTGTATAAAGCTTCATATATTGTTAAAATGACCCCTCCGGGATATCCGAATATTTCTTTAACACCTTCTTTTCTCAAGCATTCAAGAAAAATCTGTGCGCCGGTTAGTATTTCTGTTTGCTCTTTTGTTTCGGTCATTTTTCTCTCCAATTTATGGTATTTTATCCACTAGTTTACCATTTTTACAAGTTTTTTCAAAGAACTTGAGGGAAAATGGATTAAAAACCTTTAACATTTGTATTTTTAATAAAAAAGCCCGCCGGTTAAGCGGACTTTTTTATAGATTTTAAGTTTTTATTTGCAGCAGCAGAGACTTGAAGCCTGTTCTTTTAAAAGAGCAGCCTTATCCGTCTTTTCCCAAGGAACATCAATATCAGTACGTCCCATATGGCCGTAAGCAGCGAGTTTTTGATAGAATTTACCGCCATTTTTAGCCGGAAGGCCTCTTAAATCAAACTGACTAATAATTGCAGCAGGGCGCAGGTCAAAATTCTTTTCAACCAGAGCTGCAATTTCATCATCAGAAATTTTGCCCGTTCCGAAAGTTTCAACCATTACGGAAACAGGTTCAGCCACACCGATGGCATATCCGAGCTCTACTTCGCATTTTTCAGCAAGACCGGCAGCTACGATGTTCTTAGCAACGTATCTTGTAGCATATGCTGCGGAGCGGTCTACTTTCGTCGGATCTTTGCCGGAAAATGCACCGCCGCCATGTCTTGAATATCCGCCGTACGTATCAACGATAATTTTTCTTCCGGTCAAACCAGCATCGCCTTGAGGGCCGCCTATTACAAATCTGCCTGAAGGGTTTATTAAATATTTAGTTGTTGAATCAGGTTTTATAGATTCATTTTTAAATACAAAATTGATAACATACTCAATAAGGTCTTTACGGATTCTTTCCTGAACTTTTTCATTGTCTGAAATTTCGTCAATTTCAGGGTCATGCTGTGTTGATAAAACAATAGTATCAATTCTTGATGGTTTTCCGTCAATATATTCAACAGTCACCTGAGATTTTCCGTCAGGTCTGAGATAGTTCAAAATACCTTCTTTTCTTACTTGAGCAAGTCTGTATGAAAGTTTATGAGCAAGACTAATCGGAAGCGGCATCAATTCAGGAGTCTCATTGCAAGCAAACCCGAACATAATACCCTGATCGCCCGCACCCACATTTTCTGTTTCTTCTTTAGCAGTGTCCGCATTATTACTTCTGGCTTCCAATGCTTTGTTAACACCGCCTGCGATATCAGAAGATTGTTCATCTATACTGGTTAATACAGCACAAGTTTTATAGTCAAATCCGCCGCCTTCTTTTCCGACATAGCCGATATTTTTAATTGTATTTCTCACTACGGCAGGAATATCTACGTAGCAATCAGAGGTAATCTCACCGCATACAAGCGCCATACCTGTTGTAACTGTAGTTTCTGCGGCAACTCTGGAACATTTATCTTTAGTTAAAAATTCATCCAAAATAGCATCGGATATTTGGTCACAAACTTTATCAGGATGACCTTCCGTTACTGATTCGGATGTAAATAGAAATTTTTTTGAAGCCATCTTTTGCACTTCCCTTTCTTTACATAATCATCAAGATATTAGTTCAAAATCACCCTGGAAGCAAACTTTCATTAAGTTTTTTTAATTACCACAAAGCGGACGGCATCATACGTTTGTATCGCCACACAGGAACACCATCATATTTTTCTTCAAATTCGGCATCAAGATTTTCCGGTATCCCTATGGCGAATATATTCAAACCGATTTTTTCAGCAGCTTCTTTGGTCATTTTATAACCGTTGATTATATCTTCTTTTCTTGTTTCATCACCAAAGTGAGTATTGCTGATAATTCCGTCGAATTTTTTCCATGGCCTTTTTTCAAGTCCTTCACTAAATTGAATATATTCAAGAATATTTTCTACACTTGAGGTTTCAAATTTTGAAGTATTAACAACAAGATAAATATGCAGATTTTTTTCTTTTTCAATCCCGTTTATAATATCAAGAATATCCAATCCGCCGGCACCATATCCCACATCAATAATAATATCGCCCTGTTCAGAAAGAGAATTTATCTGCGCACCGTTAACATAGGTTGCAGCCTCGCCCAATCCGAGGTAACTGGTTTGTGCAATGACATTTATGCCCATTTTAGTCAATGGTTCAACAAGCGGTCTCAATGTATATGCCGGCTCTACGGAATCCAAATCTACAAGTGTAATCTTTTCATTTCTCAATGCATATTGTCTTGCTCTGTTTATCGCTGTTTCTGACTTTCCGCTAGCATATGCACCGCAGTATACTTCAACTGTTCTATCCATTACTTTCCTCTTTGTGTTTGTGTTCATTTATATTGTTTATATTGTTTAGAATATTTTGAATTTGTTCTTTTTCTTCAGGCGGAAGCTCAAACTGCAAATAATCTTTTAAATATTCCGCAGCACCTTCAAAATCACCTCTGGCTTTGAAAAGAAAACCCAGTTTTTTATATGCAAGAGGGAATCTTTCGTTGACCGCTACAGCCTTTAAATAATTAGAGATTGCCTTGTCTATTTCATTATTAGCTTCATAAGCAAGAGCTGTTTGGTAATATATCAGGGGATTATTATTAACTGATTCTATTACCTGCTCAAAATTTCCTATGGCGCTGTACCAGTCGCCCAATTCAAAATAAATCATGCCCAAATCCCAATGTGCATCAGGATTCCCCGGAGCCAGTTCCAAAACGGTATCAAGAGCTGAAATAGCTTCTTCATAGCGTTTGTCTTCCATATAAATTCTCGCCAGATAGTGTCTGGTCGTGACATCCTCCGGCATTTCATAAACCGCATTTTGCAATAGTTCGATTGCATCAAGCAGTCTTCTTTGTTTGAACATCATATCTGCCAGATTAACATACGTTTGAGCCTGTTTTGAATCAACAGAAAGAGCCTTGAGATAATATTCTTCCGCTTTGGCATAATCACCGGTATTTGCATAACAAAGACCTATGTTGTTCAACAATCTCGCATTAGAATCATCTTCTTTCAGCAATTCAATAAATTCGTTCAGTGCTTCTTCATATTTTTTTTCATGAAAAAGGTCAAGAGCCTTTTTAATCATTTCCTGCTGCATTATGCCTCCTTAGCATGACCTTTAAATTATATCGCAAACATCAGAATCCTTTACTTAAAACTTTTTCCGGTGCTACTATTGCAAATATATAAGGGGCATCAAAATATTTGTTTGCAATCCTGATTACATCGCTTGCACTAACTGATTCTACCAGTTTCGGAAATTCGTCAATATATTCAAACCCCCGGCCTGAAGCTTCAAACACACCGAGTGAACCTGCCTTTTCCATATTGGTTTCCTGTGCAAGTATAAAATTGCCGAGAATTTTATCTTTTGCTTCACGCAGTTCTTTATCAGAGACAAACTCTTTTTTCAAAATGTTTATTTCTTTTAAAAGTTCGTTTTTGGAATGAAGCGCAGTCTGAGGATTTGTTCCTATATAAACTGCAAAAAATCCACGGTTAACATTACCTGCAAAGCTTGAACCAACCTGATAAGCAAGCCCCTGTTCATCACGCAGATTGCTGAACAATCTGGAACTCATTCCGGAACCCAAAAGTGCATCTATCACCTGTAACACCGCCGCATCTTTTGTATCCGTAACACCGTCAGTCATCCAGCCCAGTATAAGCCAGGAAGCGGAAACATCCTTTGCATTCTTTATGGTTTTTGTTGCTTTAATCGGCTTAAAGATATTTTTGTACTGCTCAAAATCGAATTTTTCTCCGGTTTTACAACTGAATAAATTAGAAAAATATTCAATCATTTCTTTATCATCAACATTGCCGTTGATTGATATTACTACATTTTCAGGATAGAAAATTTTGTTGTAATAGTCTGTAATATCTGCTCTGTTAATTGAAGGAAGCGTTTTTTCAAGAACTTTTCCGGTTATTCCGTAAGGAGTATTTTTCCAGATTTCAGTTCTAAAGTCCTCCAGCGCAATACTGAAAGGATTATCACGCATTTGTCTTATCGCATATATTTTTTCCGACTTTATTTTTTCTATTTCCTGCGGGTCAAAAGACGCATTGTTCACCATTTCATTAAGAATATCCATAGTGAGCGGAAGATCGTTTTTGGTCGTTTTTACAGAAACAGAAAAATAATCGCCGCCTGCTGTCGGCACAATTTTTATACCGTTCTGCTCCATTGTTTGAGACAGGTCAACAGCAGAATATTTTTTAGTTCCCTTCAGCATCCCGGATGCAGTCATTGATGCAATACCCGGTTTGTTTTCCAGATATGTTCCGCCTTTGGCATAGATTTGCACGGCTATTATATCATTTAATTTGTTATGATTTATCAGCAAAATTGATTTATTGGGCAGTTCATATTTTGTGATATTTTTGGAAGTTTTAATAAGTTTTGCATCTTTTGCCGTAATATTGCTTATTTTTTTTGTATTTGTATCTTTATCAGTTTCCGGCAAAATTATTGATATAACAGAAGATTGAGGATTTAAATATTTTTTTGCTGCATTTACCAAATCATTTTTCGACACTTTTTTTATGTTTTCAATATAATTGTCATAAAATTGCGGATTGTTATAAACAAGCGTTGTATAACCGAGTTCATTAGCAATATTTGCCGTTGACTCACGTGCATAGAAAGTATCACGTTCGATTATATTTTTTGCAGTAATTATATCCTGCTCATCAACGTTTCCGTTCCTGATTTTTTCGATTTCGTAAAAAATTGCTTTTTCCAGTTTCTGTAAGTTCTGAGGAACAAAATTGGCACGAATAAGAAAAAGGCTGTCATCTTTCATTGAAGAATGCCCCGCAGAAATACTAAAAGCGAGTTGTTTCTGCTCTTTGACGGACTGATAAAGTTTTGAAGAACGTCCGTCACCCAGCATTACGCTTAATACATCAAGGGCATACATATCTTTCTGATTACGGGCATCTACACCCCGGAATCCAATAAGAATATAACCTGTTTTAATTTTATCGTGAATAGTTATTTTTTGCTGACGGGTTAAGGGTTTGTCAGATTTGTAGTGAGAAAGTTTAGATTTAACCGCAGTCTTTTCTCCGAATTCTTTTTTTACCAGATTCAGAGCCTCTTGAGTATCTACATCACCTACTATTACGGTAATCATATTTGAAGGATTATACCAGGCATTGTAAAAATCCAGAATCTCTTCACGTGTTATATTTTCTATAATAGACTTTTTCCCTATTACCTGACGTTTGTATGGATGTATCGCATAAAACTTTTCATTCATATTTTGAAAAAGTTTTGTTTCAGGCTGGTCATCGTTTTTGGCAATTTCTTCTATTACTACTTTCCTCTCTTTTTCCAATTCTTTTCTCGGAATCTGCGGATGAAGCAGCATGTCAGAATGCAGTTCAAGTGCTGTTTTGAAATCTCTGGAAGGAATTGTTATATAGTAGTGCGTAAAATCCTTACTGGTTGCAGCGTTAGTGATTGCACCCTTTGATTCCAGAATTTTATCAAACTCTCCTGTCGGATATTTCTGTGTACCCTTAAAAAACAAATGTTCCAGAAAATGCGCTACTCCGTTATTTTTATCATTTTCGTTGATTGAACCTGTTTTAATCCAGGTATCAATTGTGACAATCGGATTGTCATGAACTTCTTTTATAATAACAGTCTGCCCGTTATCAAGTTTAAAAGTTGAATAATCTTGAGCAAATACGCCTGTCCCAAGGATAAATATAAATAGTACTAATAGTAATCTTCTCATCTGATTGTCCTCATGCTTTATTTTATTTTATTAAATTATACTATATTTCATAAATACAATAACGCCGAATCGGGCTATATTAAAAAAATAATTAACCTGTCCGTCTGATAAAATTGCTGTCTGAATACGATTGTAGCTTTCAATTCCGTCCCTTGCAAGAACGAATGAAACCCAAGAAACATGCCGGATGATTTTTTGGGAGAAGTTCTGTCTAAATTTGAAGGCTTGTATTGTAGTCAATCATTTATGAATTTCGCTAAATCTCTGAAAAGCTGTCTGAATACGATTAACGCTTTTATTTCCACCCATTCTTTGTAGCAAAGAACGGGTGGAGCCCAAGAAACATGCC
>CASDVD010000056.1 GCA_949284155.1 uncultured bacterium
CAGGCTGCTGCCGGCATAATCTTTCAAAGCCCGATAAATCAGAACTTATACTCCATCCGATTATGCATACGTTGAATGTATTTTTATTTATCTTGCTGATATCTCTCATAATCAACTACATATTATCAATGCATGCCGGATTTTTCAGCGGGTATATATTTAAAAACAGCATATTTCAGCCGATAATAACTGCACTGGCAGGACTCATACCAAATTGTGCCATATCTGTTGCTATTACAATGATGTATCTTAAAGGTATCATCAGTTTCGGTTCCGTAATCTCAGGTCTATGTGCCGGCGCCGGTCTGGGAATTCTCGTTTTATTCAAACGAAACGACAGCATATATGATTCAGTAAAAATTCTGTTTTTGCTACTGATTATCAGCAGTGTTACCGGCATGTTTATTGAAATATTTATATAATGGAGAAACAAATGAGAAGCGAATATGAAAAAATGATTTCCGGAGAATTTTATGATTCATTGGATAAAGAGTTAGTAAATGCTAGAACAAAAGCTAAATTTATTCTAAAGGAATATAATGAGTCTCCACCGGACAATCCTGAGTACAGAAGTGAACTTCTCAGCAAACTGATTGGCAAATTATGCAAGGATATCACAATAGAGCCGCCGTTATTTTGCGATTATGGAATAAATATTGAACTTGGTGAAAATATATATATGAACACCGGATGTACGATTCTCGACTGCGCAAAAGTCAAAATCGGATCTAATACTTTTATAGGGCCTCATACCCAAATATATACCCCGGTTCACCCGTTAGATGCAGAAGCCAGAAAAAAATGGCTGGAATATGCAAAGCCTGTTGAAATAGGTTCTGACTGCTGGCTGGGCGGAAATGTGACAATCGTACCGGGAGTCTCTATCGGAAATAACTGTGTAATAGGAGCCGGCTCTGTCGTAACGAAAAATATTCCAGATAATTCTTTAGCTGTAGGCAATCCGGCGAGAGTTATAAGGCAGTTGACGTCTTAGGATTCTGCTTGGAAATTTAATAATCCTAATAACAAGTAAGGCAGATTGCTTAGTCAGGCAATTAAGTGCAAATCCGATGGATTCATAATACTGTTAAAAATAAAAGAGGAGAGCATTATGAATATAGTTGTCCGCTGGATACTTTACTCACTGACTATAGTTTTTATTGCATGGCTTATCCCGGGAATTTCTGTCAGCAGCTTTGTTACGGCACTATTTGTAAGTGTTTTGCTTGGTCTAATCAACTCATTCTTAAAGCCCATTTTGCTATTCATTACTCTGCCGATTAACTTTTTAACACTCGGTCTTTTCACTTTGGTAATAAATGCATTTTTATTGTGGCTAGCAGGCTATTTTGCCCCGGGATTTTCAGTTGACGGGTTTTGGAGTGCCTTATTAGGTTCCTTAATACTTTCAGCCCTAAGTATTCCGATAAGCAGTATCGGTGATGATACTTAAAAAACTTTGTATTTTTCATTGTTAATGTATTGATAAATTTTCAGCAGGCTTCGGTAATCTTTGACTACCGAAGCATTTTTTGCTACAGTAAATTGAAATTTAGCACAACCCAAGTATCTTATCCGTATGCATAAAGAAAAAGGAATTTATTAAAAAATACCCCGGATTGGACTCGAACCAATGACGCACAGCTTAGGACGCTATCGCTCTATCCATCTGAGCTACCGAGGCATTATATAATTTATTTAATATTTATTTTATAACAAAATAATAAAAAAGAACAAAAAATGTTGTCTGATAGCTGCTATCAAGTTGTAAAATAAATTTATAACCTTTGTTTAAAAGAGAAAGGAGATTTTTAATGATACTGGATAAAATTAATACACCGGAAGACTTGAAACAACTGGACAGAGAAGAACTAAAGTTATTATCAAATGAAATCAGAGAATTAATAATAAACAAAGTCAATGCAACAGGCGGACACATGGGCCCTAACCTTGGGGTCATTGAATCAACAATAGCATTGCATTATGTATTTAATTCACCGCAGGACAAAATTATTTTTGACGTATCACATCAGTGCTATCCTCACAAAATATTGACAGGCAGAAAAGAAGGTTTCACAAATCCTGATAAGTACTATGAATACACTGGATATACTGCACCTGAAGAAAGCGTGCATGACATATTTAAAGTCGGACATACCTCAACTTCAGTAAGTCTGGCCACGGGTGCTGCAAAAGCAAGAGACTTAAATAATGAAAAAGGTAATATAATAGCCTTTATCGGAGACGGTTCTCTCAGCGGCGGCGAGGCATACGAGGGGTTGAACAATGCAGCGGTGCTGGGTTCTAATATGATTGTAATTGTCAACGACAATGATATGTCAATTGCTGAAAACCAGGGCGGACTTTATAAAAATTTAAAATTATTGCGAGAAACAAAAGGCAAAGCTGAATGCAATTTTTTTAAAGCCTTAGGTTTTGATTACTGCTATCTTGATGAAGGAAACGACATAGACAAACTAATAGAAACTTTTGAAAAAATAAAAGATATTAATCATCCGATTGTTGTACACATAAAGACAATAAAAGGACATGGACTTCCTGCTGCAGAGCGGAATAAAGAAGCTTTTCACTGGGTAGTTCCGGGAATACTTAATGAATCTGCTAAAATATCGGAAAATAATGCAGAAACATATGATTCAATAACAACAGACTATATTTTAAACAAGGCAAAAGCAGATTCATCAGTGATTGCAGTATCTCCTGCAACGCCGGGCGCAAGCGGTTTTTCACAAGAATTTAGAGAAAAATTAGGCAAACAGTATACAGATGTAGGCATTGCGGAAGAACACGCAATCGCATACTGCTCAGGGCTTGCAAAATGTGGTGCAAAACCAATTTTAGCTATACTGAGTTCTTTTGTTCAACGGACTTATGATCAAATATCTCAGGATTTATGTTTGAATAATTCACCAATCACCATGTTGGTCTACTGGGGCGCATTGTCAGGTGCGGACGCAACCCACCTGGGTTCGTTTGATATACCGCTGATTTCTAATATACCAAACATTGTTTATCTCTCTCCGACAAATAAAGAGGAATATCTATCAATGCTAAATTGGTCGGTTGAGCAAGATAAATATCCGGTAGCAATAAGAGTTCCTTATGGTGAATTAGTATCTGCTGGTATGCCTGATAATACCGATTATTCAAATTTAAACAAGTTTAAACTTACCAATGCAGGTACAGACATTGCATTAATCGGTCTTGGCAACTTTTATCATCTTGCACAGGAAGTTAAAAGCGAACTTTCAGCCAAATATAATATTAACGCAACCTTAATAAATCCTTGCTATATCACCGGAATTGATGAAGATATGCTGGAATCATTGAAAAAAAATCATAAATTAGTTGTAACTCTTGAAGATGGAATGCTAAATGGCGGGTTTGGCGAAAAAATTTCAAGATTTTACGGAAACTCCGATATGAAAGTTTTAAATTTCGGCGGATTAAAAGAATTTACTGACAGAGTGCCTATTGAGGAACTATATAAGAGATATCATCTTACCAGTGAACTGATTATTGGAGACATAAACAAATGTTTGGAGGTGTACAGTGCTTAGAAAACTATTTACATTTATCTTGATATTCTTGATGACGGGATTTTCAGCGGTTAATGCAAATATAATAAAGAAAGGTAACACAAATATGGACAGGACAGAAATATGTAAAAAGAATTTTCAAATATTATTTAAAACAGAACCGCTGACCGGTGAGGGCAATGATGCTGAAATGATGAATATTCTTCAAAAATATATTTTTGGAGAAGTCTTTTCAACAGGAGCACTTGATATAAAAATGCGTGAGTTGATTACAGTAGTTTCCCTAACAGCGCAGTAGACTTTGCCTCAGTTAAAAGCACATATTAATGCAGCACTTAATGCAGGAGTTGAGCCGGTTGTAATCCGTGAAGCAATTTACCAGTGCGCACCTGTCATCGGATTTCCTAAAACGCTAAACGGATTAACTGTCATGAACGAAGTTTTTAAAGAAAGGGGAATAGAAACTCCTCTGCAATCGTCTGAAACAGTTACAGAAGCAGACAGATATGATAAAGGCCTGAAAATACAACATTCCCTTTACGGAAATAAAATGGAAAAATCTCTTTCCGGTCTGCCTGATGATGTTGGTGCAGAAGCAGAAAAATTTCTTGCCTCCGTCTGGTTCGGAGATTTTTACACAAGAAAAAATTTGGACATAAAAACAAGAGAGCTTCTTGTGTTATGTGTTTTGGTGACTACCGGCAATACAGAAATAATATCAGAACATATTCAAGGTTGTATTAAAGCTGGTAATACGCCTGAAATAATAGCAGCAGCAATATTACAATGTATGCCCTATACAGGATTTCCAAATGCGGTCAGTGCCTTACAATGGTTAAAAGAAGTACTGCAAAAATAAAGGAGTCTTTGAAGACTCCTTTATACTTTAAATATCCTAAGTTTATTTATACAGTCAGGCGCAAATTTGTGACTTATCCGGCTTTCGAATAATTATTTCCGCATTACACTTGATTACAGCGTTATCATTAATAATTTCGCCTATACTATCCGCCTGAATTTTTCCGGATTTCGGGTTTTTAACTGACAAAATACAACCGCAAATATCTGCATCTACTTCTGAATATTCAAAAGATAAATCAGTTTTTTCCATAGTACAATTGATTAACCTTAAGTTTTTGCAGTAACACAAGGGTTGAGTTCCGGATATCTTACAATTAACCAGTGTAAGATTCTCAGAAAACCATCCCAAATATTCACCTTTCAATACTGAATTTTCTACCACCACATTTTTACTGTGCCAGAATGCATCTTTTGTATCTAAAACAGAATTTTTTATATGAAGGTTTTTCATATATTGAAAGGAATACTTGCCATTCATATTAACACTATCAATTTCAACATTTTTACTTTCAAAAAGGAAATAAACTGATTCTATGGTTGAATTCGATATCTCAAGTTTTTTACAGCGCCATCCAAACTCGTCAGAGTGAATTTCACAGTTATCTATCGATATTGATTGGCATTCCCTGAGACATTTTATGCCACGTATATTACAGCTGTATATTTTTCCATTATTTGAGTACCATAGCGGTGCTCTGGTTTTTTCATCCATACTCGATGAAGAAAGCATAAACTTATTGGCATGCCAGATTGGGTATCTTAAAGAAAAATTGCAATCAATAACCGAAAAGTTCCTGCATTCCTTTAAAACAGACTCTCCGTCAGCAGGGCCTGAAAAATTACAGTTTAAAACATTAGTGTTTTTCAAATTATATAAAGCTCGTTCTTCATCAAAGGTACAGTCTTTAATTTCTTTTTTCATACAAAAATCCTTAATTTTGCTTAATTATAATTCTTAATAATATTATGAATTCTGAGAGTAACTATCAGTCAAGACTCCTTCATGGTATAATTTAATTATTATTAACATACCAGAGGAACTATAAATGTATACAATAAAAGAAGTTGCCGAAAAGATGGACGTATCGGAGCACACATTGCGTTTCTGGGCTAAAAGCGGTTTTTTCCCGTTTGTTAAACGTAATGAAAACAACATACGGATATTTAGTGAAAGCGATTTGGATTGGGTAAAAATCGTAAAATGTTTGCGGTCTGTAGGAACAGAAAACAAAGCAATAAAACGATATATTGACCTGTGTATTGTCGGAGACTCCACTATCCCTGAACGATATGGAATCATTCAGGCAACAAAGCTAAAAGCTCTTCAGCAGATTGAAGACTTGCAAAAGCAGTTGGATTTATTAGATTTTAAAGAAAAATTTTACCAAAATTTGATAAAAAACAACTTAAAAGACAGCTGGAACCCAATGAATAACACAAATTTGGAGGATGCGGCCGGTTAATAAAATCCGCAGAATAAAATGAAAGCACTAATCTGGAAAAATAACGGAAATATTGAACTTGTTGAAAAGCCTAAACCAGCAATAATGTACACCACGGATGCAGTTGTTAAAGTGACACGTTCAAGTATATGCACAAGTGATTTGCACATACTACACGGTGCAGTGAGCAGAGCGGTTGAAGGGACTGCGCTGGGACATGAGTTTGTCGGTATAGTAGAAGATACCGGCTCAGATGTTAAATTCGTGAAAAAGGGAGACAGAGTTGCGGTAAACTGCATAACCTACTGCGGAAAATGCTGGTTTTGCAAAAGAAATTATATTAATAACTGTCAAAATGGCGGATGGGAATTAGGCTGTACTATAGACGGCGGACACGCAGAATATGCAAGAACACCGTATGCTGATTCCGGACTCACAAAAATTCCTGATAATGTTACAGATGATAGTGCGCTATTTGTCGGAGATATATTATCGAGCGGATATTTCGGTGCAGAGCTCTGTGAAATAAATAAAAATGATACAATAGCCGTTATCGGCGCTGGCCCTGTCGGTTTGTGCGCAATGCAATGTGCAAGGCTTTTGGGTGCATCAACAATTATTGCTTTAGATATAAATGAAAACCGGCTCGCCAAAGCAAAAGATTACGGACTTGCCGATATTATAATAAATCCGCAAAAAGAAAACGCAGCAGGAACTGTAAATAAGTACACATCAGACAGAGGTGCAGACGGTGTAATTGAAGCGGCAGGAACTGATGAAAGCTTTCAAACAGCTTGGAAAATCGCCAGACCAAATGCTGTAGTCGCAGTTGTAGCAATGTATGAAAAAAATCAGATAATTCCTTTGCCGGGCATGTACGGAAAAAATCTTATATTCAAAACGGGCGGTGTTGATGCAATTCACTGTGAAAGACTATTACAGCTGATATCTGAAAATAAATTGTCTACTGATTTTTTAATTACCGGAAAATATAACTTCTGTGACATTGTCAATGCATACAAGGAATTTGAAAGAAATAAAGATGTGCATTTTAAAATAGCCATCACATATTAACATAAGAACTGCACCAATTTTTATAGTTATTGATAGCGCTGCATTTGCCGGAATTTACAAAAATTACAGCTTGTACGGTGTAGAATTTTGTATTAAACGGGATTCCAGCCATTCACCAACATCATTAAAAAAAACATCTTTTCTTTCAACAGAATATTTGGCTTTATCCTTCTCAACGGAAAATTTTAGCAATTTGTTCATATAATGAGGAAGTACAAATCCCAGCAAAGACATATTAGATAAAAGTGAGACCCAGTACAGAGCAGCGCCTATATTTTTTGTCCGCTTCAAGACATTCGGAGAAAGACCGTGCATTTTGTTTATACTTTTAAATGATTTTGTACCGGCAGCAAATTTTTTCCAAAACCCTTGCTTAGTATCAGAAAAATTCATAATTTTGGTTCCCAAGAATCTATCTGAAAGTCTTCCCAAGATATTGTTAATAAAAAAATCTCCGCCAAAAAACATTAAAAAAGTTGCGCCTTCTCTGACCGTTCTATCTCTCAGCTCGTATTTATCTCTGGAGGAAGGAAGTTTTGCCAGAAACCCGGTAGCTGCCCACTTCATAGCATTAATTGTCTTTGACATGCTGACTCCCGATGTATAATCAAAATTATGAGCATATCGTTTTACTAAATTTGGAACATTTGAGCTCAATCGTGAATAAACAAATTTAGAAATAAAAATTCCGGGCAAAACAGCAAAACATATAGTTCCCATAAGGCGTTTTATAAAATTTTTTTTGTAATTTTTTTCAGAAACATTATCCTTATCCAGCATATTATAAACGGCGGAAAAGCCCTTTCTGCCCGTTTTATATTCAGTTACGGAAGTCGCTATCCAGGGTATACTCCCCATTAGTATTCCGGTAGAAATAAAATCAGAGCACAGAATTTGCCTGTTCGCATTTAAAAGTTTATTTCTCAATATATCTTCTTTACCCTTATAGCGGATCAAAATATTATTGAAATCCTGTACTGCATTTAACTCTTTGCCTGACTCTTTTAGCGAATTTATAAAATCCTTTGTATTCTTAATTAAGTCTCTTTTAGAAAGTTGTATAATCTTTTTTTCATTATTTTTAAAATCATTAACAATTCCGTTTTTTTTCAGAAAAAAACAGTTATATTTCGGAAGCAAAACAAGCGGCAGCAAAAAAGCAAAACTAACTGTCATCGCAGACATGCTCAGCCGCTCCAGTGCCTCTTCTTTAGTATTTGACATAATTGCATTAGGAACGGCGCAGCCGCCTATATTTGTCAGACCTCTGTTCAATAAAGTATGAGACTGAATAAATGCCGTTGCATCATAGAATCTCCCCTTAAACGATGTTTTCATATCAGACAGATATAAAAGCTCGAGTTTTTTGTCAAGAGCTTTATATTTTTCCGGCGTCATATCATCTTTATAAAATTGTTTTTCAAAATCTATTCCTTTTGGAAAAACCCTTTGTTTTAAAATTTTATACGCTAGTTGGGGATTATCTATATCGAGCACCAGTTGTTCAAGGGGACATTTTATTTTAGAATTTTTATCCACAACGCTGTCTGCAAATTCATCAGCTTCATACTTTATACCTTGTTTATCAAAAAATTCCCTTGCAGACTTGCTCATCAACGGAGTTTTTATAAACGAGGCATTACCACTGGCAAATAACACTGCAGATGCCTTACTCACCCTTCTGTCCACTATATATGCATTTTTTAAATCAAAGTTGTTTTCCTCAAGTGCTAAAAAGACAGGTTTTAAGTTACGTTGGTTATAATATTTTACTTTTCCGTTTTTATAAACAGCAAGCGTGTGCCGGTCAAGATTTTGAATCATTTCTTGTTTTATGCGGGCGGGCGGATTATATGTTGCAACAGAATATTGTTTATAATTATAATTTATCGATGATATCATAATATTATTAAATAATACTTTATATTTTAATTTTAAATCCTTGACTGAGAGCAAGTATCAAGTGATAGCATTTTAATGTATAGATTACTGAAAAAATGAGTAGAGGTAAATATGGACAGACGAGAGTTTATAAAAAGTTCAATACTGGCAGCAAGCGGTGTTTTACTTTTAAGCGGATGCACATTTAATTCTGAGAGTGCAAAAACAGATAGTAAAATAGCAACCGCAAAATTTAAAAATCTGTCAATTTCCATGCTTGGCTTTGGTGCAATGAGACTGCCGACAGATTCAAACGGAAATATAGATGATGCACTTAATAAGCAAATGGTCGATACAGCAATCAATGCCGGAATAAACTATTACGACACAGCGTATATGTATATGGATGGTAAAAGCGAAAATGCAATGGGTGATGCACTAAAAAAATATGCCAGAAGCTCATTTAATCTCACAACTAAAATGCCGGTTATGATGCTTGAAAAAGAAGAAGATGTTGAAAAGATTTTCAATGAACAGCTAAAACGCTGCAAAACAGATTATTTTGATTTTTATCTGGTACATTGTTTAACAAAGCAAAACTGGGAAAATACAAAAAAATACAATGTAATCCCATTTTTAGAAAAAATGAAAAAAGAAGGAAAAATAAAATATTTGGGTTTTTCTCACCATGATACGCCTGAACTGCTGCAAGAAATTATTGACTATTACGATAAATGGGAATTCGTTCAACTCCAGCTCAACAAACTGGACTGGAAAACATGCCGTGGAGAAGAGCAATATAAGATTGCACGCAAGGCAAAACTTCCGATTGTAGTAATGGAACCGCTCAAAGGCGGCAGTCTCGCAAATCTGAATACAGAAGCCACAAAGATTCTTCATGACTATAATCCGGAGTTGTCAACAGCATCGTGGGCATTCAGGTGGCTTGCAGGTTTAGACGGTATATTGACTATGCTTAGCGGGATGACAAAACCTGAGCATCTTGCCGATAATATCAAAACATTTTCGGATTTGAAGCCACTTACGGAAGAAGAGACAAAAATATATGAACAGGCGCTTGCTGTACACATGAAAGCGCAAGCAATCGGCTGCACTGCATGCAGATACTGTGAATGTCCGGTAGGCGTTGATATTCCGAGCATTTTTTCGTTATATAACCAATACAAATATAATGATGCTCCCAACAAAGCCGTCAGCTTTATAAATCATTATGAAGCCCTAAGAGAATCAGAACGTGCGGATAAGTGTATAAAATGCGGTTTATGTAAAACAAAATGTCCGCAGCATTTAGATATACCTGAATTGCTTGCTAAAGTGGAAAAAGAATACAGGGAGCTTAAAAAAGCATAATGTTTAAAAAATTTAAAGGAAATAAATTACCTTATATAATAAGGATTAGTGCTGCTGCAATACTTTTTACAATTACTATATTAGCCTTTCTGCCGCAATTTAAGCCATTTGCCTATATTTTACAAATAAATATAGGTGCCTGTGCGGCAAAGTTGATTGCAGATTTTTCTTTGTTTGCACTCATCTTGCTTTTGATTCATCTTCTTATCGCATTTTTATTCGGAAGTTTCTATTGCTCTATTATATGTCCTTTGGGAATACTACAGGATATTATGGGCCTTCCGGCAGGAAAAAGAAATGCTGCCGGCAAAAACTGCTACTATATAAGGTATATAATTCTCGCAGCAACCGTAGTCATTATGATTAGCGGAGTCACGGCTATATTGATGTATGTTGATCCGTATTCGAACTTTGGTAACATTTTTACCGGAGTCTTGAATATAAGGCAAACTGTATGGACAAATTTTATTCCTCTTGTCTTGCTAGCCGGCCTGGTTCTGTGGAAGAAAAGAATATTTTGCACAACAATATGTCCTGTAGGCACTGTTTTGGGCTTGTGCGCCAAATTCGGATATAAAAAAATGTACATTTCTCCGGAGATTTGCAAAAAATGCGGTCAGTGCGAAAAAGAATGCCCGACAGGAGCCATAAAATCCGACAATATGACTTTGGACAACGAAAGATGCATTAGATGTATGCGATGTATCGCAAAATGTCCCGGTAACGGTATAAAATACGGAACTATACAACAAAACACTGAATTTAATCCGTCAAGAAGAGATTTTATTGCAGCAGGAGCAGCCGCTGCATTTGCAATAGCGCTTTGGGTTAAAACAAAAGATATAGCAAATGCAGTAATAGATTCTGTCAAAAAGCGACCTATTTGCCCGCCCGGAGCCGGTTCACCGGAGCGTCTTGCAAGAATGTGTACAAATTGCGGTTTGTGCGTTGAACATTGTAAAGGAAAAATTATCCAAAAACCCGATGCTGATTATGAAACTATTCACATCGATTTTAGAAACGGAAAATGTGAATATGACTGCAAAAATTGCTCAGATGTATGCCCGACAGGTGCAATCAAAAAACTGAGTCTTGCTGAAAAGCAGAATTGCAGAATCGGGCTTGTGAAGTTAGACTACGAAAAATGTACAAAATGCGGTCTGTGTGCACAAATCTGTCCTAAAGAGGCCTTTATTCATAAAGCCGGTGAAAATCCGGAGTATAAAGCTAATAAGTGCATAGGCTGCGGTGCTTGTGAAAAAATTTGTCCTTCAAAAGCTATTGAAATCATTTCCATAATTGAACAAACTCAGATATAATATTAATTAAATACAAAACAGGAAAGATTAGGAGAAAAAATGTCAATTGGATTTACAGAAATATTTTTAATTTTAGTCGTAATACTGCTGCTCTTCGGCTCTAAACGCATACCGGAACTGGCAAAAGCAATGGGCAGAGCCGCATATGAATTTAAAAATGCAAAAGAAACACTAAAAAGAGAGGCGCAAGAGCTTACTAACGAAGCTCAAAAGGCAGCAGAAGCAGAAGCGCAAAAAGATGATGCAGTCAGACAATAATGAACAAACAATTATTCAGCACCTGGAAGCCCTAAGGGAAATGCTCATAAAATCTGTTGCGGCAATTGCGCTATTGTCCCCGTTAGGGTTTTATCTTGCACCCAAATGCATAAACTTCATTATAAAAAACTCCGTCCCTGAAAGTATAGGGAAATTACACTATTTTTCTCCGATGGAAGTTTTTATAATACAGCTTAAGGCAGGTCTAATAATCGCTTTTGTAATTGCTTTTCCATACATAGTTTATCAAGTGAAAAATTTTGTAGGCCCGGCTTTATACGAAAATGAAAAAAAATTTTTGAGCTGGCTCGTAACACTGGCAACACTTCTATTTGCTGCGGGCAGTGCATTTTGTTTGTTTATTATTTTGCCCTTAATTATTAATTTTTCTGCTTCATTTTCAAGTTCACAGCTTGAAGCAACCCTAAGCATTGAAAACTTTTTAAACCTTGCCGCTGCAATGATGCTTGCTTTTGGAATAATGTTTCAATTTCCGCTGGGTGTATTGATATGCGTGAAATTTGGATTGGTCAGCGTAGAAACACTAAAACATGCCCGTCCTTATATTATTGTATTAATATTAATTCTTGCAGCAATATTTACACCGCCTGACGTTGTAAGCCAGTTAATGCTTGGCATACCCACCTGGCTCCTGTTTGAAGCCGGATTGGCAGCTGCTGCAGTTATTGAGAAGTCTTAACCGTTTTAAAAATCTCTCTAAATAATAAATATGCTTTCTCTGGATTATCTATGTTTTTCACCTTTTTCTCCATGGGGCACAAATCTGTACCTTCTCTGTTAATGACATTATCAACTGTTTTATCAGCGGAGTATTTAATATTATTATCTTTAAAAATTTTTACTGCAGGTTTGGAAATAACAGGTGTATAAACCTCTGCGGCACCGCCGTAAACCAAAAGCAATGCAGACGCCTTTCCGATAACTTTATCAGCAACAAATGCACCATTAAACCCTTCTTGCTCAATTAAGTTAATCAAAGGTCTTATCCCTCTTCCGTCATATATAGTTTTGCGGTTGTCTTTAACTACAATAAGTGAATGAGTACAGAGTTCTTGTCTTAAATCATTTTTGAGTGCAATATTTTCTGAAGCAAACGAGCCGAGAGAAAAAATTAATAAAAACACCAAAGATAATAAAAATTTTTTCATAAATTTCCATCCAATTTTTATTTTACTTATAACTTATTATAGATAATAATAAAATTATAAGGTATACATATTTAGAAAAAAGCGAAATGAATAACAAAACCAAAGGTATATTAAGCGGCGTAATAGCCTCTACCAGCTACGGAATGAATCCGCTTTTCGCATTGCCGCTTTTTGCTGCAGGGATAGGCACAAATTCCGTACTTTTTTACAGATATGCACTGGCAGTAATCATTTATGGCATATGGCTTAAATTATTCAAAAAAATCTCTTTCGGAATTACACTCAAAGAGACTTTTATACTTTTGATATTAGCAATATTCTTTTCATTGTCCTCGTTAACTCTTTTTGATGCTTTTAAATATATAGGTGCAAGTATTGCCTGTACAATACTCTTTGTGTATCCGATTATTGTCACACTAATAATGGCTGTGTTTTTCAAAGAGAAAATTACTAAAACAGTAATTTGTGCGATTTGTTTAACTTTGGCCGGAATCTTTGCCTTGTACAAGAACGAACCGGGTACTACATTGAACATACATGGTATTACTGCCGTGTTGTTATCAGCATTATTATATGCGCTATATATTGTCGGAGTAAAAAATATAAAAGCAATAAATGATTTAAACAAAGACAAAATGAGCTTTTATATTATGTTTTTTGGACTTTTTATATACATCTTGAATCTAAAATTCTGTACTGAACTGCAAATTTTACATAAACCCGTATTGTGGTTCTACACAATAGGTTTGTCAATATTTCCAACGATTATTTCCATAGAAGCAATAAATGTATCTATACAGCTTATCGGTTCCACTTTCACTGCAATATTGGGAGCATTAGAGCCTTTAACTGCAATCATTTTTGGAGTTCTGATTTTTCATGAAAATTTAACAACGAGAATTGTTCTGGGTATAATAATGATACTGACAGGAGTTTTATTGATAATAGCAAAA
>CASDVD010000057.1 GCA_949284155.1 uncultured bacterium
ATCCATCTTGTGTCAACACCTTCTTGCCGTCTACCTCTGTCCACTTGAAATACAACGGCTTTGCATTCGTTGCTTTCTTGTCGCCATACTCGGTCTGCGTCAATGAAACCTTGTAATAATGCGCTACCTCCTCTTTCGTCACTACTTCTCGGTACGTCCCCCCGGGTTCCCTATCTGCAGACGGAACTTCTATGCCTGTCATCGGATCGTAGTATTTCTTTACCTCCTTAATCTCATACTTTACTATCGTATTCACAGGAAGATTGTTCGTGTCTGAAACCATCGTCTCTGTAGGTTTGTACGCCGATTTTAAGCTCGATGGGTAATACTCTACAGGACTCGTCCCCGGAATTGGTTTCCCGGCCAAGCCGTTCAGTGTCGGAATCAATAACTCAGAAAGATTCTCCGACGCTCCAGCCGCTTTCACCGGACTCGAAAGGATTATAGATATTATCAACAGCATTGCCGCTGTTATTAAACTCTTTCTGCATATGCTCATTTTGGATTTCTGCAAGATTATGTCTTTATTGCAGCGATTGAAGTGGAGAATAATTGATACATGCCGCAGCAGGTGGGATTTTACTTTAAACCCTCTCACTCAAAGGGTGTAAATGCTTTGTGCAAAAGGGTTTTCATGACTTCAGTCATTCCAGACATACTCGCTTCTTGCTTCCTGTTTAAGGTAATATGTTTGTATTTCGGTAAGATCCTGAACAGATTGAAAAACTACACTTGCGTTTGTTTTTCAAAGCTTTCGGGATGACATTTTTATTTAATGTCGTGACATTATTTTTTACACTTTTAATATTTGTATTTATTTAAATTTATTATGGACAACAACGGAACTCGTTTCAGGGGCTTTGATTTGTCGGGACTGGTATTAATTGTTTAGCAAGGAGGGATAGGATAGATGCGAGGTTTGTACAGGAACACAAAAGGAACAATTTTTTTTGCAAAAAAAAACCGGAATTCTCCGGCTTTTACAAAATAGTTAGTATTAATTATTGATAAAGCGGTTTTAGCTTCTCTTCCTGTTGAGGAATTTTGCCTTCTTCTATCGGAAGGTATGCTCTGTAATCAATTACAGGGAAACAATTATCAATTGATTCAATTTCAGAAAGTTTTCCTTCGTCTATATTACCGGATTCTATCATATCCGCAATAGTTTCAAATCTTTCAACATGTTCTCTGAATCTGTCAGTAGCATAGTCTTTTGCCTGCCAGGTCGTAATCAAGAACGGCCAGTCAGAACTTTGCAGCAGCAGATTTTCTCTGGCCAGTTGATTTAATGCTCTATGCAGCAGTTTATCCGACGGGATTTGCTCATATTTTGAAACAATATCAATAATCCGTTTTTCACAGCCGTGAATAATTGGCCACATCCATTCGGTCAAATGGTTCAACCATACATAGAAATGGCCGCCCTGACCCCAAGAACTTTCAGGTATTTGTATAGCTTCTGTCGGCGGATGTGCTTTCAGATATTCACCTGCGGTCATTCTTTCTACTTCCGGCAGATAATTATTAAACTTTCTGATTACCTGTTTAATAAATTCAACGCCTTCAAACCACCAGTGGCCAAACAATTCCGTATCAAATGAAACCATGACAAGACCCTGTTTATCATAATGAGTGATTTTATAGTCATTTAGCAAATGATAAATCAAAGTAGTGTAGTGGTCTGAATTCAAGTTGACCTGCGACATAGCAAGAACCGGGTCGTATAACATCTTGTCGCCCAAATCAGTTGTGGATGAGGTTATTCTCCAATAGTGGGCTCCAGACTTGTCATCTTTTTTATGGAACTCTCTATAGCAGCCATCGCCGGGATAACCATCAGCCGCAGACCATACCTGGAATCCGGCTCTGTCGTTTCTTCCCATTACGGCTACCTGAGCATCCGGCAGCCAGTACGCTGAATAGGTATCATACCCGGTCGGCTCTCTTTCCGGAAGCGGGATGTATTCAATATTTCCGTAAACACCTATCACACGTCTGTTTCCGATAGAGTTTCCGCCTTCTATAACATGTGATTCTGTGAAAAAGTATTCAATGTCGTTATTCTGAAGAGTTACTTCTATAGCTGGACGCC
This sequence comes from uncultured bacterium, assembly GCA_949284155.1. GTDB lineage: Bacteria > Cyanobacteriota > Vampirovibrionia > Gastranaerophilales > Gastranaerophilaceae > Spyradomonas. The sequence continues at coordinate 2,093 of CASDVD010000057.1, forward strand.
ATTTTTTCTTTCCGTCCTTGCCGGTATATTCATATCCTTGTCTATATGCACATTCCGGCAGCCATGCGCCTTTTGCTTTTTTACCAAACAATCTTTTTGTTGTATCGGAACCGATTTTGAATTGCGCATTCAAATTTGAATCAGTTGCCAGCAAAGGAGAAAATCCATGTGTAGCTCCTGATGTTGTGATTTCTATACATCCTAAATCCTGATACTTTTTGAATGCACTAATCAAATCTTTGCCATATTTATTTACAAAAGAATCTTTTATATGGTTAAACCAATCATAGTAGTATTTTGCAAGATATTTCAAATGCTGTGAATGCGCAACTTCCGGATCGGGATAACGTTCCAAATCTTTTGAAACGGCAGAAATTCTTGCATCCAAATATTTAATAAACCCTTCTTTCAGGTGTTCATCATTTAACTGCTCAGCAAGTATAGGAGTTATACCAACTGTTAATTTTGCCTTAATTCCTTCATCATCATACAATTCTGAAATTGCATTCAGCAAAGGGACATATGTTTCAGCCATGCACTCATAAAGATTCTCCTCACCAAACGGCCACATACCTGCTTTCCTGTAATAAGGCAAGTGGGAGTGCAGCATAAATACAAATTGACCAACTGTCATAAATTCTCTCCTTTGCGCCTTGACGCTTTTTGTGTCGATAACTTTTATATAAAATGCCTGATTATATAAAGTTATAACACAAATTTCTCAGAATTTTAACCCTATTGAACTAATTCTCGAGGATTATTTACATTATGAAATAATATTTATATATCTTAGCCTGACCGGCCAATTTTTCTATCCC
>CASDVD010000058.1 GCA_949284155.1 uncultured bacterium
AGCACCTGCGCCCAAACAGCCCAAAACAGAAGAAAAAGAAACACCGGATAATAAATACATTGGTACCGAGCTCAATGTAACAAATCCGAGCAATCCAAACGGTGCAATTAAGGGAACAATAACAGATGTACAATTTAACGACAAAAACATACCAACTTCAATTACAATTGAAAGCAAAACCTCCGGTAACAAATTCACCTATACATATGATGAAAAATCCGGAAAATACTTGAACAAAAAGGAAAATAAATATTACAAACTTGATGAAAACAACAACTTAGTCAGAGACAATGAATATGAAGCAAAAAATGTTAAACGCCATAAAGCAGCAGTGCAAGAAGCTATAATTCTTGGTAAAGCACCCGCTCCTGAAAAACTCGCAAAAATGAAAGAACTGGGAATCACTTCTGCCGGAGTAAAAGACTACTTTGAAAAAACAAATGCTGACGGAAATAAAGTTTATTATCAATATGATGAAAGTACAGGCAATTTTAAAGAAAAACCTGATATTATGCTGGTAACTCCGCCTTCAGTTAACGGCCAAAACTATGTAATAAGAACTAAAGGTGAAAACGGCGGATATACAGAAAATTATTACTCAACAGTTAACGGTCAAATATATCAATCCGTAAACAAAGACAACGAAGGCAATACTTTAGGTATTACTAAATTTGACGGATTAAAAACAACTAAGTTCGACAAGAATAACAATCTGACTTATGAAAAAATAGTTGATAACAATGGTAACACTTTATACGAAAAGGATTACACCGCAAAACCGGATCCGAAAAGCTTGTCTTTCAAATCACTAAAACCTGTTAACAATGGGTCTGGATTTGCTTATAGAAACATGAATTATGAAACATTCAAAAATGACTTTAACAAACAAATCTGGAGCGTTTCATACTTAAACGGTATTGTTAACAACTACGGCATTGACGCAGCAAAACAATTGATTGATGCTTATAATACAGAAGCAAAAGAAAACGGAACAAAAACAATCGGACAACAATTAAACTCATTTATGCTTGGATTAAACGGAGAACTCAAAGCATATCTTCGTTCAAAATAATCCGCCAAAAGGGAAAAAGTCAAACATAAGAAAAGGCAAACCATGATGTTTGCCTTTTTCTATTTTAATTTTAATTTTTCATTTGGATTTTTTATATATCGGAAAAGGTCTTAAAATGAATTTTGGCAAGATTTGATAACTCATTTTTGGAATATTTTGAACTTATACGCCTGGCAGTTTCAATTACCTGATTTGAAGCTCCTTTGGGAAGAATTATATTATATTTTGCAGATAAATCTGACATCACTTTCAAAAATTGAGCCCTGGCGAGTATCGATGCAGCAGCCACGGCAATATCACTTTCAGCCTTACACTTCTGCTCCAGATGAATTTTTTTGCCTTTCTCCATCAACGCATTCCTAATCAATTTCTCATCACCGAATTTGTCAGAAAGTGCAAAACCGCAATCTGCTTTCTCAAGAATATTCTCTATTGTGCGGGCATGCCCCCATGCCAGCAGAAGATTCAGATTACCGAAATTTTTATATAATTCATTATACTTTGCTGGATTTATCGTCACTACTGAAAAAACACAATTATTTTTTATGGTTGCAGCCATTTTATTAATTAATTTATCATCAACTTTTTTGCAGTCTCTTATATTAGCCTCCTGTAAAATTTTAATGTTTGTCTCATCGACCATGACCCCGGCAATAACAAGAGGCCCAAAAAAGTCACCCTTACCCGACTCATCCACACCAATTCTTTTTGCAGGTACCTGAATAGTGACAGGCTCTGATTTATTTACAACAGAAGAAACTGTATCAATATCCAAAAAATTTTCCACTTCTGACGCAATACCGCTAACATCAGCTCCTTGTATCAAAAATTTTCCTGAATTATAAAATACGGCACAATAAGCTGATGTTCTTGCACGCCAAAACGCATACTGTTGGGGAGATATTTCTGCACCTTTTATTATAAAAAATTCTTTTAATTTTTGTTCTTCAGATATATCAAATTTTCTTGAATAATTATTCATTAACCCCCGTACTACTAAAAAAGAGCCCTTTGGCTCCGATATAAAATGGTGGGCCCGGCAGGATTCGAACCTGCGACCAAGGGATTATGAGTCCCCTGCGCTACCGCTGCGCCACAAGCCCACATATTAA
>CASDVD010000059.1 GCA_949284155.1 uncultured bacterium
CTGACCTTTCAGCTCTTCTACCTGTTTTTTTACTTCAATTTGCTCGGCTTCGCCCTTTTCTTTGACCAAGTCCGAAAGTTCATCGAGTTTTGTTTTAACGGTCAGTGATTTTTCTTCCAGTTTTTTTAGTTTTACTTCTTCTTCTTTTTTCTTTTTTTGCGAATCAAGAATCCCTTCATGGGTTCTTTCAAGGCCTTTTTTAATATCAAAATATTTTACCGTGGTAATTTGGCTTTCCAGCATCGTTTTTTCTTCACGCAATTTTTGATATTTAAGTGCGACTTCTCTTTCAGACGCCAGCTGCTCAAGTCTTTGGTCAACCTCCGTAAGAATAAGCATAGAGTTTTGTACTCTTGATTCAACAGTCCCCAGTTCGGTTTGCGCTTGCTCTATTCTCCTGTCAAAATCAGCAACGCCGGCTATTTCATCGATAATCTTGCGTCTTTCGATATCAGAGCAGTTCGTAATACTCATGACATCATTCTGCATAATAACGTTATAGCTGTTCGGTGTAATGTTATACTGCTCGAGTTTTGTATGCACTTCTGTTAAGGTGACTATTTTGTCATTTAAATAGTATATTGATGTATACCCTTGGGAAGATTTTTTTATTTTTCTTGCAACAGTAAACTCACTCTCTCCTTCTTTTTCAGGAGCAAACGTAACCTTTACAAAAGCTTCATTTCGGCGTGTATGAGTGGAAATCAACTGATATATCTTTTCTGCTCTTAATGTTCTTGATGTTGAAAGACCGAGTGCAAAAAGTATACTGTCTATAATATTACTCTTTCCCGACCCGTTCGGACCGGAAATTGTAGTAAAACCTTTCAGGAACGGTATATTAACTTTGTTCGCAAAAGATTTAAAATTATCTATCTCTACTTCTTTAATATACAAAACTCTGATTCCCAAGCATAGACTCTTTAATTTTCTAATAAAAAAGGTGCTTAGTCAAAAGATTTACATTTGTTAAGCCTGAATTTCAGCACTAAATTAAAAATATAAAAGTTTTATTGTTTTTTTCTTAATATTTGTTATCATTTATCTATGGAAGATATAGAAAATGTAAAATGTCCGTATTGCGGCGGAGAAATTCAAAATACTGTGGAGCAGTGTCCTTTCTGCGGCGAGTTTTTTACAGAACCTCGTATTGATAACATAAAATTGCCCTCCATCGGACAATATATAACACTTAATATTTTATCAATCGGTCTTTATTCTTTATTTTGGATAATTCTTAATTATAAAACCTTCAAAAATATCTCAAATGTAAAAGATACCGTAAAATTAAAATTCTTTTTTGGTTTGGCTCTTGTTTCGGCTGTAACTTTTTTTGTAAATCCTTTGATTTTTAACATAATTACAAAAATTATCTATCTGTTTTTGAGCTACAGAATATTAAGAATTATAGAAAAATTTTCCGTCAAAAAATACAACGCCCCGATTTCACATAGCGAAGCGGGCTGGTTTTTCTTTGATATATTATATGTGGTTTATTTTCTTGATACATACAAACAAAGAGTCCATGACCCCGATATGAGAAATCACATGGAGTTTAAAGGATGGCTTAAATATTGTATCATCATTGCCATTCTGGCACTTATTGTGTTTTGTGCAAACTTTTTGTATGTATCAACTATACTTTAAAAAACGCCGGTTTTATTATACTTTTTCAGGCATTTCCGTTTTTTCGGGTTTTGCAGACATATGTTCGGCAATAAAACCTGTATTAAAATTTCCTGAAATAAAAACATCATTCGTCAATATTTTCTTGTGATAAGGTATAGTCGTCTTAATCCCGGTAATGACATATTCATTGAGTGCACGAAGCATTCTTTTTCTTGCATCCTCACGGTCTTTGCCCCAGACAATCAGCTTGCCTATCATAGAATCATAATAAGGCGGTATTTTATATCCGGTATAAGAATGCGAATCAACACGAACGCCAAATCCTCCGGGCGCTATATAACCTTTTATTTCACCGGGGCAAGGCATAAAATCTTTGTCGGCATCTTCCGCATTAATCCGGCATTCAATAGCATGACCTCTAAGCTCAATGTCTTCTTGTGTAAACGAAAGCTTTTCACCGCAGGCCACACGAATTTGTTCTTTTAAAAGGTCAACGGAGGATATCATCTCTGAAACACAATGTTCTACCTGAATTCTGGTATTCATTTCCATAAAATACCAGCTTCCGTCGTGGTCTAACAAAAATTCTATTGTGCCGGCGCCTTCATAGTTAATAGATTTAGCAGCAGTAACAGCAGCCGCACCCATTGCTTTTCTTGTTTTTTCGTCAATTGCGGGAGAAGGTGCTTCTTCCAAAAGTTTCTGGTGTCTTCTTTGTACGGAACAATCTCTTTCTCCCAGATGAACAACATTGCCGTATTGGTCAGCTATTATCTGCACCTCAATGTGACGGGGATTTATAATATATTTTTCAATATAAACTCCGGCATTACCAAATGAATTTTGGGCCTCAGTTTGGCAAAGAGTAATCGCCTCCTCCAGCTCATCGGCAGAGTTGGCAATTCTCATTCCCTTTCCGCCTCCGCCTGCCGTGGCCTTAACGATAACTGGATATCCGGCTTTTTGAGCGAATGCTTTCGCTTCATCTATATCATCAACAAGGTCGGTACCGGGTGTAACCGGAACATTATGTTCAACCATTGTTTTTCTCGCAGTCGCCTTGTCGCCCATTTTTCTCATTGCATCAGCGCTCGGCCCTATAAATTTCAAACCGTGGTCAGTACAAATATCAACAAAATCTGCACGCTCGGACATAAAACCATATCCCGGGTGAACAGCATCTGCGCCGCTGGTCAATGCAACAGAAATAATAGCCGGTATGTTCAAATAACTTTTGGCGCTCTGTGCCGGCCCTATGCAGTAAGCTTCATCAGCCAGGCTCACGTGCAATGAATCAGCATCTGCCTGAGAATATACAGCAACCGTTTTTATTCCCAATTCACGACAAGCTCTTATAATCCTTACCGCTATTTCACCTCTGTTGGCAATTAAAACCTTTTTTATCATATAAAATATCCCTACAAGTCTTTTTCAATATTAGTATTTTATCTCAAACGACCGATATTTCAATATAAAAAATAAAAAAAGACCCCTGAATAAAACAGGAGTCTTTTTTTAATATTTCTTTTCTAAGAAAGAACTTCGTATGTAAATTTGCCTGATTCGTCAAATTTACCATTAATATTGTCCGAATTAATAATTTTGCCGTCTTTATAAGAAATAGACCCTATAGGCTGGTTGTTTTTAGAAACTTGTATCATAGTAAATCCGTCTTTTGCTTTGGTTTTAGTTGTAACCATTCCGTCTTTACCAACGAATTTTGTAAATACACCGCCATCATTCAAATATGTAGTAGTAAGACTACCATTTTTAAGCATTTTTGTATTCTTAATTAATTTTCCGTCTTTATCTCTTTGAGAAATAAAAGATGGTTTATTTGTTTTAGGATTAAAGTATATTGTTGTTTTTAATCCATTTTCATCAACAGTAGCTAATGAATTTTTGCCTGCTTGATTAAATATTGTTTTTGCGGCTTCTTTAGCTTTACCGGCCTGACTTCTGTTTCTCAGAGCAATAACTCCCCAGGTAATAGCAGCAAGAGCCGCAGCGCCTGCAACTGTCCACCCTACAATTTTACCTGTACTGGTTTTCTTTTCTGTTTTTGATTCCGCAGCTTCCGGTTCAGCTTTAAAATTGACAACCGGTCTCAATGACTGTGCGCCTACATTTTGTACTGGCATTTTTACTTCCTTTTCTTGCTTACTTTCACATTTGTATTTTTATGAAAACAAATCAATCCATTAAATTGTCATTACTTACATGCTATAACTTTTATTATTAATCTGTTTTCTTTATATATATTGGGTTTTAGGGATAATAATATATATTTACAATTCTTAATATCTTTTGAAATCAAATATTTAACCCATACAGTATATATCAAATCCGCCAATTTATCATTAAATATAAAATTCCTTTTCACAAATATATACACAATATCCGCTATATTTTTTTTGTATAAAATATTATAATAATTTTTTACGATTAAAAAACTACCGGAGGAATATTGTATTGGTACAAAAAGCAGAAGAAATATTGGCCAAAATTGCAGTAAAAGAAGCACTATTTTTGCCAATCGGGACTGAATTTGAAGTGAGTGAACTTTTTTCAAAATCTGATTGGTTATTATTATCCTATGAGGACAGAGAATACGCACGCACGGGAGCCTGGTTCTATAAAGAATTGAAAAAACAAAATCTTATCAACAGGTTTATAGAAATATTCCCTTATAAAGAAGGCGAAACGGCAAGATATAAAAGGATTGGAAAAACAGTAGAAGAAGCTCTTAACTCTGTCTTTTAAAATTTTATAATTTGTACTGTAAAAAATACAGCTTTATTATTATGTTTAATAATTAAAGCTGTATTTTTTATTTTTTTATTTCTTTTTTATTCTACATACATCAAAACTTGGCCGTATTCAACAGCTTCGCCGTCTTTTACGCATATTTGGGTAATTTTTCCTGAAACCTCAGATTCTATTTCATTCATCAATTTCATTGCTTCAATTATGCATACGACCTGACCGGTTGAAACAACAGAACCGACTTCTACAAAAGGTTTTGCACCGGGAGAAGGTGCAAGATAAAAAGTACCGACCATCGGAGATGTTATCGGAGTTCCTTTAGGTTCTTCTTTCTTTTCTTCAACCTTTTCAACAGCAGGTGCAGCCGCAGAAACAGCAGGCACTACAGCTGTCTGAGGCAGAACTGTTTGAGCTGTTACTACTGTATTTTCTTTTTTGATGACAATAGCCTTGTCGGTTTCTTCCAGTGTCAATTCGGACAAATTGCTCTCAGAAACCATTTTTACGAGCTTTTCAATATAATCTAAATCAAACTTCATAGTTATTCCTTTACTAAAGACCGTTACGGCAACTATTCTTATACACGGTCGAGGTATTCATTAGTTCTTGTATCAACTCTGATTTTATCTCCGTTAGAAATAAAGAACGGAACGTTAACAACAGCACCGGTTTCCAAAGTAGCGGGTTTTGTACCGCCTTGAGCAGTATTCCCTTTTTCTGCCGGAGGTGTATCAACAACTTCCAGTTCAACATGATTCGGAATATCAACACCGATGATTCTTCCGTCATGCATCAGGATAGCAACTTCCATATTATCTTTAAGATATTTTACGCCGTCTCCTATTTGTTCACCGGACACAGAAATCTGCTCATAAGATTCATTGTCCATCATTATATAGTCATTGCCTTCTTTATATAAAAATTGCATTTCACGTTTGTCCAATGAAGCTTTAGCAACTTTTTCTCCGGCTCTGAATGTTCTTTCAAGAACGTTTCCTGACTCAACATTTTTAAGTTTTGTTCTTACAAAAGCTGCACCTTTACCCGGTTTTACGTGTAAAAATTCAACAACAGACCACAATCCGTTATCCAATTCAATAGTTAAACCTGTACGCAAATCATTTACTGAAATCATTAAAAATCTCCAATTTTCTGATGTTTTAGATTCTAACATAAATGATTTTCTTCCGTCAATTTTTAACAGGGCAGCAGATTCAAATAAACCTTCATACGCTAATCCGTAAAGCGGCAAAGATTGGGAAGTTGAGCCAGCAGGTGAAATTTACCAACCCCGTTAAAAGAACTGTTTAAATACATTTGCAGCCGCAAGCGCCGCCCCGGCACAAATATTTTAACAGTATTTTGGGGAGGAGAAAGACTTCAAAGCCTTTATGATTTTTTCAATATCGACGACGAAAAAACAAAGTGCTAAAATAGTATCATTATGACGGAAATTGCTCTGGTTGACTGTAACAATTTTTTTGTATCCTGTGAACAGCTTATGAACCCTGAGCTGGAGGGTAAAGCTGTTTGTGTTTTAAGCAATAATGACGGCTGCATTGTTGCTCGTTCTAATGAGGCAAAAAAATTGGGAATAACTATGGGAATGCCATATTTTATGGCAAAAAAACAATTTCCTTATAAAAAAATCTACTATCTATCGGGCAACATGGCCCTCTATCGGGACATTTCATCCCGTATTATGTCAAAACTTTCCGATTATACTCCTTCTGTAGAAACTTACTCTATTGATGAAGCTTTTCTGGACTTAACCGGTATGAAAAAATTATATAATTGTTCTTATAGCAAAATTATAGAAAAGATAAAGAATGATATTAAAGAAGAAATAGGAATCCCCGTATCTGTAGGAATTTCATCCTCAAAAACACTGGCAAAACTTGCTTGCGAGCGGGGAAAGGAAGGGAACGGACTTTATCAAATAGGACATCACCAAATTGATGAAGAATTGAAAAAGACTCCTGTTGAAGACATATGGGGCGTGGGAAAAAATACGGCGGCCTTATTCAAAAAATACGGAATATACAAAGCCTGTGATATAGTCAAACAAAATGAATTCTGGCTAAAAAAAATTTGGGGAAAACGTGGAGTTGAATTAAAAATGGAACTGATGGGAGAATCTGTTTATCCCGTTGTTGATAAACCCGCACTGCCAAAATCTTTACAGCGGACATCTTCTTTCGCTAAATTTACCGGTGATAAAACTTACATAAAAAATTCACTTTATTACCATGCTCATCAGGCTTGTTCAAAATTAAGAAAACTGGGACTGCACGCAGAAGTGCTTTGTGTAATGCTGCGGACTAAAGATTTTCACGTCTTTACTGAAAAAATTGTACTTCCCGCTCCTACGGACAGTGAGTTATGTATTAATGAATTTGTTACCAAGCTTTTTGAAAAAATCTATAATCCTGATATTCTTTATCGATCAAGCGGGATATTTGTTGAAAAATTGACAGAAAAAAGTGCTTCACAGCTTTACCTTTTTAGTTCCGACAAAGAAATTAAAGCCCGCAAGCTTTCCGGAATCTGGGATAAGGTCGAAGAAAAGTACGGAAAAGGAGTTATAAGCATCGGTACAATTTCCCCTAAGGAATAAAAATAGATTAAACACAACTATTAATTTTTTTACAGATTGCATATTAAAAAAACCGATTAGTGAATCGGGCCGCAGCGCTGAACACTAACAACGTGAAAAAACTTATTTATATTGCTCCGCCCTATTAAGATTTTTATGGTAAAATTTTTTTATCAAATTAATTAAGAGGGGAAGCAATGTCAGATTTAAGAGATAAATACGAAGTTGTCATAGGGTTGGAAGTTCACGCCCAGTTAAAAACAAAATCCAAAATTTTTGCACCGGACAGTACAGAATTCGGAGCGGAACCTAATACTCACACGAGCACAATAACTCTGGGAATGCCCGGCGTCTTACCGGTTTTGAACAAAGAATGTGTAAATATGGGAATACTGTTGGGGCTGGCTTTGAATTGCGAAATTCCAAAACGCTGTAAATTTGACAGAAAACAATATTTTTACCCTGACCTCCCAAAAGGTTACCAAATATCTCAGTATGATGAACCGATTTGTATAAACGGACACATCAACGTAAAAGGAAAAAGAATCGGCATAACCCGTGCCCACCTTGAAGAAGATGCCGGAAAACTGGTACACGCCGGCGCAGACGGTATAGCCGGTTCAATATATTCACTGGTAGACCTGAACAGAGCAGGAACACCTCTTTTGGAAATTGTATCAGAACCAGATATGCGCTCTAGCGAAGAAGCAAGAAATTATATGGAAGAATTACGCAATATCGTAAGATATATCGGCGTTTGCGACGGAAACCTTGAAGAAGGTTCTATGAGATGCGATGCAAATATTTCCATTATGCCTAAAGGCAGCAAAGAATTCGGAACCCGTGCCGAAATCAAAAATATCAACAGTTTCAGCGCTTTACAACGTGCTATTGAGTATGAAATTGACCGTCAGATAGAAATCGTTGAAGAAGGCGGCAAAGTCGTACAAGAAACACGCCTTTGGGATGACAACCAAAAAGTTACAAAATCCATGAGAAGTAAAGAAGATGCAAACGACTACCGCTACTTCCCTGAACCTGACCTTATGCCTGTTGAAATATCCCGTGAATGGGTGGAATCTGTAAGAAGAAAAATGCCTGAACTGCCTGAACAAAAACGGAAAAGATATGAATCTCTGGGTTTGAGTGCATATGATGCAAATGTTATGGTTGAACAGATGGAAACAGCTTTGTTCTATGACGAGGTCTTAAAACTCGGCGCTGATTACAGAACAGCCAATAATCTCTTAGTCGGCGACATTACTGCATATTTAAAAGAAAATAATATTAATATCAACGAAACAAAACTTACGCCGCAATCACTTGCAGAACTTGTAGATATGATACAAAAAGGAACTATATCAAACAATATAGCAAAAAAAATACTGCCTGACCTGCTTAAAAATGGCGGCAGCGCTAAAGAAATCGTAGAAAAACAAGGCCTGAGCGTAATCTCTGATGAAGGTGCTATCAAAGCTATCGTTGACAAAGTTATAGAAAATAATCCCGGACAAGTTGAACAATATCGTGGCGGAAAACAACAACTGTTCGGATTCTTTGTCGGTCAAGTAATGAAAGAAACCAAAGGCAGAGCAAATCCGCAAATTATAAATAAACTCCTCAAGCTCGCCCTATTAAAGTAAACCAGGCCGTCATTGGTGCACCGGGCTGTGCCGCTGAACAGTCACGAAGGGCGTGAAAAAACCGGAAGGGTTTAGCCACCCTATTAAATATTAGTGTTAAGGTGTTCAGATTTTGCTTTGTGCGGGTTATTTTTTTCCATACCGATAAATTTCATTA
>CASDVD010000060.1 GCA_949284155.1 uncultured bacterium
ACTCCAAAACTTTTTTTGCGTCATCACTATAGTAATTAAACCTAACTAATTGAATGATAGAAGCAGTGTGATGAAAAAGGAATGATTGAGCCACCCTATTAAAGAAACGCAATCCGCCAACAATTGGTGCACCGGGCTGTGCCGCTGAACAGTCACGAGGGATGTGAAAAAATCGGAAGGGGTTCGCCACCCTATTAAAAATATGGTATAATTTGTTGGTAACAAATGGAAGCATGTATGCTTTTGGAAACTATTGGGGTAAAATAAGGGTTATGGCTAGAAAAAATGTACGGACATGTCCTATTGAGACGTTGTTAAAACTTATCGGAAACAAGTGGAAAATACTGATATTAAGAGATTTATTAGGCGGTAAAAAAAGATTTGGGGAGTTAAGAAAAACGACGGGGGCGTCGCAGAAGGTGCTTACGTCAAATTTGCGGGAATTGGAAAGTGATGAATTACTGGTAAGGGTGGCGTATGCGGAAATTCCGCCCCGTGTGGAATATTCTCTGACCGATTTAGGTATGAGTTTGGCGCCTGTATTGGATGTAATGGCAGAGTGGGGGGAGGATTATCAGCGTTATTGTGATTTAAAAGCCAAACGCAGTGCACAGAGAGGTTGATTCAGTTGTTTTGGATAATCAATTTTTAAAAAAATCTCGGGATAAAGCTTAATAAAAACAAAATAGCAAAAATAATCGTAGTACTTATAAAAATAGTTCTTTGAATCCGCAATTTGTCAATTTTTTTTATCAGCCTTTTTTCCTCATTTCTTATTACAGAAAGAATATTTTGAAATTTTTCATCAAGCAGATGTTTGTATTCTTTTTTATAGAATACGCTATCCTGGTAGATAGTGCTCACAACCATAGTCATTTGATTAATAAAAGGGTGTGAGTAATATATTGAATTGTCGTGATTAGTATAAACCGAGAGATATTCATTTAGGAATAGTCCGTCTCCGTCTTCAAGTATAATTACATTTAATACAGCATCACCACCTTTTACTTGTTTAAAAGTATCAAGATATTTAAGGAGGCTTTTTCTTTTATAAATACAGGCAGAGAAGTTTCCGCATTCGGTATGTTCAAACATGTCTTTTAAGCTTACGGTGGTTGTTTCGGAATAGAAATAGTCTTTTCTTTCTTTTAATTTTTCATTTTTAAGTATTTTATATTTATGGTAGAGCATTGGAGCGTCAGGATATTTTTGCAACATGTCATGACATGTTGCAATTTTGAAAGGCAGCCAGTAGTCGTCGCCTTCCAAAATTGCAACATAATCTCCTGAACAGTTTTTAAAGCCGTTTTCATAATTTCTAATGACACCTAAATTTTGCGGGTTAGAAATAATTTTTATTAATTGTGGGTGTTGTTTTTGGTATTTTTGTGCGATTTCCAGCGTTTTGTCGGAGGAGCAGTCATCACAGATGATGATTTCACGACAAAGTGTTAAATCCTGGTTAAGACAGCTTTCTATTGCCCGTGCTATATATTTTTCATGATTATATGAAACTAACAAGAAGCTAAACGAGAAAGACATTATTGATTCCTTTTTTGTTTTATAATTGGTTTTGATTATATAATACAAAAAAATTATGAAAAAAGAAATTGGTGATATGATTTATGAAAACGATAACCGTTGTATTGATAACTGATTCAAACCAGATTATGCCTGTTGTTGTAACAATTACGTCTATTATTGAAAACAGGAATAAATCAAGAAATTATAAAATTTTTGTCATTGGTGTTGAATTATCGGAAAGTGAAAAAGAGATGATAGAATCTCTTGGCGGGGACAGTGTTTCGGTAGAGGTCTTGATAGTAGAGAACAAATATAAAACCTTTGAATCAAGTTTGGCTCATGTTACATCAGCGTGTAATTTTAAATTTGATATTCCTGCAATATTTAAAGATTTGGAAAGAGTTTTATATTTAGATACGGATATAATTGTCCAATCGGATTTGTGTTCATTATTTGATATTGATATGACAGACAAATATGCGGCTGTAGTAAAAGATATGCATGGTTTGGTTTCAGGTGACAGTGAAAAAAGAACAGGTTGTCCTGATTATTTTAATGCGGGAATGATGCTTTTAAATTTAAAAAAGATGAATGAAGATGACTGTTGTGCCAGGATGAATGAAACACGTAAAAAATACGGAGATATGTGTGTTGATCAAGACACACAAAATCGTGTGCTGGGAAAGAATTGTATTTACCTTCCGCCAAAATACAATTTTCAGACCAACAACTTTATGCATACGGAAAAATCGCTGCGTGAATTTTATCATCTTGAAAAAGACGGAAAAGTATCGCCCGGGAATTCTGAAATTATACACTACACTTGGCTGAAACCATGGAAGTATAAATACATACCATTGGCAAAAAACTGGATAAAATACTATAAAAAGACATGTTTCGCTTCAGAGAAATTGGATTTGAAATATATGCCCACGGATAGATTTTATAAAAGTGACATGTTTAAATATTTTTATTCGGTATGTGAGTTAGATGATAGAATAGTATACAGATTAGGAAAAATTAAGTTAACAAAAAGGAAAAAGGTATAAA
>CASDVD010000061.1 GCA_949284155.1 uncultured bacterium
ATTCAAGACTTCCGATAATTTACGGTATATCAGGTTTACGCCATCGTTTATATTTCTTGAAACAATATGATTAATCACATTGTTCATCTCCGGTATATGTGACAAATCGCTCGATATATTTTCAAGATGCGTTTTTAGAAAATCCAGTTTTGTATTTAGTTCATTACGAATCTGCACCTGTGTATTATCCGGTATTATTTCACTCGGCACAACAGGAGGATTTAGTTTAGTTTCTATCAGTTCTCTAAAGTTTATTGCGGCTATACCATGTTCTTTATATATTCCGTTCAATGTCTCAGTTAAGGAATACAGCTCCTCTATTAGGACACTCGCTTCTTCTTTTGTCATAACATGAGAATTTTTTATTACGAATTCTATTTTTTTGTTTATTTGTGTTATTTCAGTTTTAATTGCACCATAGCCGGTATTGGAAAAAATTTCTTCAAGTTGTTTCGTTGTATCAAACATGGTGTCAAGATATTTCTCACTGTCATCGGGCTCAATTTTTTCCAGCAACAAAAAAGCCTCTATAAAAAGAGCATTTATACTGTTGACCTGTTTTTTTAACTCTTTTTGTTCTTCTTCTGTCTGTTCTGTTTTTTCCCCGGAAGTTTCGGCTTTTTCCTGATGAAGATTTTTTTCTATTAAAACATCTATATTATCAATATAGTTTTGGATATCATCTGTGTAATACTCTTTTTTCATTTTGACAGAATTTTCAATCAGAAATGATAACAAGTCAGTAGATTTATATAACACATCAGAAATTTCACGATTAATTATCAGTTTATTTTCTTTTGCGAGTCCTAACAAATCTTCAATTTTATGTGCCAACCGCTGTATATTATTGAAGCCTATCATTCTGGCTGCGCCCTTCAATGAATGCGCATCACGGAACATATAAACAAGTTTATCCTTATCATTAGGAGTGTTTTCCAACTGCAGAAGGTTATTATTCAATTTTTGAATAATCTCTTCCGTTTCCTCCCTAAAAATATTCAGGATTTCTTCATTTTCTTCCGGCAAAAAGTCCATACATCGAACCTATTCTGCATCTTTTACAACAACGTTTTCAGAATAATCTTTTAAGCTGTTTATATTTTCTATATTTGTTTCCACTGTTTTAAGAGCGACTTTTATACTTTCATTCAAGTCATGAATCGTAACAATAGCCGTATCTGAAATACGAACCTGCGTATCGGCTGAAGAAAGAGAATGTTCAGCAGTTTTCATCAGATTTTCAACAGCCTTGTTCATCACATCAAAATTTTCTTCAATAGCATTGGCCAGTCTTACACCGGACTCAATTTCCTTTGTTCCTTCTTCTGTGGCCATAACCGTAGAATTCGTTGTATGTTGGATATCATTTATCAAAGAAGCAATTTTGGTAGTCGCCTGTTTGGATTCGTCTGCCAATTTTCTTATCTCGCCCGCAACTACTGCAAATCCTTTGCCGTGTTCGCCTGCTCTTGCTGCTTCTACAGCAGCATTCAATGCGAGCATGTTTGTTTGTTCCGCAATATCTTCAACCAAACCGATAATGGAACCGATTTGTTGAATATATTCACTCAATTCAAGGATTAATTCCGCAATTATTTGTATTCTTTGTTTCAAAACCATCATTTTTTCAATATTCGTTTTTACGGACATTTTGTCTGTTTCAGCGGACTTAAGAGTTTGTTCAACCGATAAAACGGCAGATTCCGTATTGGCTTTTACGTCATCACTTATTGTCTTTAACTCCTCCAGCATGTTTTTTGTTCTTTTAACAAGCCCTTCATATGTTTCCATAACTTTTTTTTGTTCTACTGACAAACTAAGAATATTATTTGCAGAATTTTTAGTAAATCCTGCTCTTTCCGCCATTATTTTTCTCAGTTCACCTATCAATAATTGACGGGTTATTACATATTGAGCAGAATAAAATACAAAAAACAGACAAATAATTAAAAGATGATTCAAATTCATTTCTTTATTATGAAAAAATAAAACAACCAGAAAAAGAAAAACCAAAAGCAGAACAAAGTCAATTATAAACTTAATATTCGACTTTTTTATAAAACTCATTTCACTATTACTCATCATAAACTCCACTTGTTATTTTCATACAAAATGCCATATAATTATTTTATTACAAAGTAATACGGGCAACAAGTTCTTTACAAGAACTCAAGCCCTGTCAGTAAATAAGGAATCAGTCCATGGCACAATCTCTTACTACTAATATGGAACCGGGCAGCAACCTGCATCTGTGCTTTGAACTTGATGAAAAAACATATGCGATAAATACCTCCTGTGTAATGGAAGTTATTATGCTTCCGGCTTTGAGTACTCCTCAAAAACTTCCAGAGAATATTGTCGGGATTTTGAATTACAACAGTATTTTGATAAATGTTATTGATATAAGAAAAATACTAAACCTTCCGGTAAAGGCATATGAACCCTCCAATCAGGTTATCATTATAAAAGGAGAAGAATCATTAATTGCCGTTATAGCAGATAAAGTTTCCGACTTTTTCAGCGCCAATCCCGGAAACATACAGCCTACCTCCTTTGACCTGAATAAAAGCCTTATTAAATCTTTTTATCATTCCAATGAAAAGATAATAAATATTCTAAACCCTATTTCTTTAGAAAATGCGCTGAAACAATCAAAAGGAAATGAAAGCTCTATTGATTACCCGAAACTATTTCCCAGTGATGCTCTCTCAACAGCAAAATTAACCAAAAGAGCTGCCGATATAGCATCAAAAATAAACTTCAATCTTGATACAGATTTTTTCAGCAAAGACCAGTATATTATCTTTAAAATTAACAGCCATACATATTGTCTGGATTCAAGCTACGTAAAAGAATTGATAAATATCAAAAATTATACGATTACAAAAATTCCTTATACTCCTGAGTATTTAAAAGGAATCATAAACCTTAAAGGCGATTTTTACACTGTTGTAAGTCTTAAAGAATTTATACAGTTCAATGAATACAATAAAATCAAAGAAGAAAAAATTATTGTACTTGAAGCGAAAGATTTACGTCTGGCACTATTAGTTGATGATATTCTTGACGCAGTAAGCGTCTCCAAAGACCAAATTCATAATAAAAATGATATAAAACTTGAAGATATGTATATCAAAGCTGAAATATATTATGACAACAAAGTCTATAACCTCCTTGACATTGAAAGATTGCTCAATGACAAAAAATTATATATAGAATAACAGCTAACTATAGGCTATGAAAGGTTAATCAATCTTCTCAATTCTTCAGGACGGCTCGATTTAGAAAGAGCATCTTCAGCAGTGACAAGTCTTTGCTTATAAAGATTAGCAAGTGCAGTTTCCAATGTTTGCATACCATGTTGCGCACCGGTTTGAATAGCAGAATACATTTGAGTAGTCTTACCTTCACGAACAAGGTTTCCGACAGCACTTGTTACTATCATAATTTCCTGCGCCATTACACGGCCTTTTTTCTCGCCGTTCTCATCAAGTTTAGGCAAAAGTGTTTGAGAAAAGACAGCGCACAGCGAGTTCGAAAGCTGAATACGAATTTGCTGCTGCTGAATTTCCGGAAATACGTCTATTATACGGTCAATAGTCTGGCTTGCGGAAGAGGTGTGAAGTGTTCCCATTACCAAGTGGCCTGTTTCAGCTGCCGTAATTGCAAGCGCAATTGTTTCAAGGTCACGAAGCTCGCCAACCAGAATAATATCAGGGTCTTCACGAAGTGCTGATTTCAATGCATTTGCAAAAGATCTTGTATCCTGACCGAGTTCACGCTGGTGAACAATACTCTTCTTTGACTGGTGAATAAATTCAATAGGATCTTCAATAGTCAAAATATGTTCATTTCTTGTTGAATTGATATGGTCAATCATAGAAGCCAGCGTTGTAGATTTACCGGAACCCGTAGGGCCTGTAACAAGAATAAGTCCTCTTGGTTTTTCCGTAATTTTTTTAACTATTGGAGGCAGCCCCAAAGATTCAAAAGTCGGAACTTCTGTGTTAATAGTTCTGAATGCTGCAGCATAAGTACCTTTATTTTTATAAATATTAACCCTGAAACGGCCAACTCCGGCAATACCGTAGCTTAAGTCAAGCTCCCAGTCCTGTTCAAGTTTTCTTCTTTGTTCATTATTCATAATAGGAAAGACCAATGTTTCAACATTGTCGGAAGTCAGCGGTTCACTGTTTGTTCTGACCAATTTTCCGTCAATACGAAACACAGGAGGCAAATCGGAAGAAATGTGAATATCACTGGCACCTTGGGCCACTGCATCTTCTAATAACTCTTCTATTAACATTTCTCTCTCCTTTTCCGTTACTTTCCATCTTACATTATTATTTTAGTGATATAATTATTTTACATTTATAAAATACGAATGTCAAAAAAATTATGGGAGAGTCAAATGGCACAAGTCAAACAGGTTAAACTAAACGGATTCGAAATAGGAGGACAAAAACTTACAGTACTTGCAGGCCCATGCGCTATTGAAAGCAAGGATATACTCTTTAAAACCGCTGAGCATTTGAAAAAACTTACCCAAAAATTAGATATAAACTACATTTTTAAATCCTCATTTGATAAAGCAAACAGAAGTTCCATAAATTCATTCCGGGGGCCGGGGCTGGAAAAAGGTCTCGACTTGCTTAATCAGATAAAAAAAGAATTTGAACTTCCGATTGTGACTGATATACATTTGCCTGAACAGGCTGAAGCTGCCGCTGAAGTAGCAGATGTGCTGCAAATTCCGGCATTTTTATGCAGACAGACGGATATGCTCGTTGCCGCAGCAAAAACGGGTAAAATAGTAAATATAAAAAAGGGTCAATTTCTCGCTCCCGCACAAATGGCTTCACTGGCTAAAAAGGTCAGTGATTCCGGAAATGACAGAATACTCTTAACAGACAGAGGCGTAAGCTTCGGTTACAACAATCTTGTATCAGATATGAGAGCAATACCCATAATGAGAGAAATGGGCTATCCCGTGGTCTTTGACGCAACGCACAGCGTTCAACTCCCGGGAGGTGCCGGAGAATGTTCCTCAGGAGAAAGAAAATTCGTTGAAACACTCGCAAAATCCGCAGTTGCAGCAGGTGCTGATGCACTGTTTTTCGAAATCCACCCCGACCCTGATAAAGCCCTTTGCGACGGGCCTAATATGCTTTCTTTTGATGATGCGGATAAAGTTTTTGATATTTGTAACAAAATTTTTATGCTTACACATCAAAACTAATATCCCTGTCCCTCTTTAAAAAGAGGGAACAAGGACTTTCAGGTTTTAATAGGCGCTTAGCAATTCTTTTGTACCGGCATAAGCTGAAATCAGTGCAACCCCGCTGAATATCAAATTTATACCGACCATTACAGCTATAGTTAAAAGCGCAGTTGTTGGCAGGAAGTATAAAATCAATGCTGCAAGAATGAATTGTGCAGCCGATGCTATCAAACCAACCCACCAATACTTCATAAATTCTCTGCTTTGAATTGAAAGACTCATAGAATTGATACCTTCCAAAATCAAATAAAGAGCTATACCCATAGTTAAAATAAGCATGTTAAATAGCGGATTCATCGTCATATAAATACCTGTCCCTATGAGTAAAATTGCGATAAGCATTTGAAGCCAGGATTTTTCAATTTCATCACGACGCACAATCGAACTGATAAATTTATGTATACCGACCAGTATCAGTCCGACACTTACGATGACGCTGAGTGCGAGTGATGATATCGCAGGCAAAACCAAAAGCATAATACCCACAACAAGAGCAAATATACC
>CASDVD010000062.1 GCA_949284155.1 uncultured bacterium
GTTCACCATTTATTAAATATCAAGACAGTTGCTGAAAGGAGAGAAAATATGCTCTGGTACAAGGTTCCGGCTAAAATTTACTTTAAAAGAGGTGCTACAGACCTTGCTCTTAGAGAACTCCAAGGCAAAAAGAGAGCATTTATCGTTACAGACAGATTCTTGTTCAATTCTGGTATGACAAATGTAATTACAAATGTTCTTGACGATATTGGTGTTGACTATCAAATTTTCTTTGATGTTAAACCTGATCCTACATTATCCACTATCAATGATGCAATGATGATGGTTAATGCTTATCAACCTGATGTATTTATAGCATTGGGCGGCGGTTCATCAATGGACGCAGCTAAGATTTTGTGGCTGATGTATGAACAACCTGAGACAGTATTTGAAGATATTGCGATGAGATTTATGGACATCAGAAAAAGAATCTGTATGCTCCCGACTCTCGGTCAAAAAGCTGAAATGGTATGTATACCGACAACTTCAGGTACAGGTTCGGAAGTTACTCCGTTCGCTATCATTACGGATGATGCAACTCACGTTAAGTATGCAATTGCAGACTATGCATTAACTCCTAATGTTGCAATTGTTGACCCGAACCTTGTTGATTCAATGCCGAAAGGATTAACTGCAGTTTCCGGTATTGATGCTATTACTCACGCAATCGAAGCTTATGTTTCTGTTATGGGAACAAACTTCACTAACTCCAATTCTTTGGAAGCATTGAAACTTTTATTCAGATATTTACCACGTTCATACAGAGAAGGTAAAAATGATCCGATTGCAAGAGAAAAAGTTCACTATGCTGCAACAATAGCCGGTATGGCGTTTGCAAATGCGTTCTTAGGTGTTTGCCACTCAATGGCTCACAAATTAGGTGCGATGTTTGGTGTACCGCATGGTATGGCTAATGCTTTACTTATTAATCAGGTCATTAAATTTAATGCTACTGATAAACCGGCTAAGCAGACTGCATTCCCTCAATATAAATTCCCGAATGCAAAAGCTAAATACGGTCAAATCGCTGATGAACTCGGTCTTGGCGGTAAAAATGATGATGAAAAAGTTCAACTTCTCATTGATGCTATTACAGAAATGAAGAAAGAACTCGGATTGCCGATGTCTATTAAAGATTTTGGTATTGATGAAAATGAATTTATGTCAAAACTTGATGAAATGGTTGAACTTGCATTTGACGACCAATGTACAGGTGCAAACCCGAGATATCCGTTGTTTGAAGAAATCAAACAAATGTATATCGATGCTTACCACGGTAAAATATAGTTTGATATCCATAAAGAAAAAAGGGGCAGGAATAAAACCTGCTCCTTTTTCTTTTTTTAATATAAAAATAAATAAAAATATTTATAAATAAAGATTAACTGCATTTTTTAAGTTTTCATAGTGCAGTGGGAAACTTTCTTTGTGTCCGCTAACTATCGCTGAATCAAAAGCTCTTGCGGCTTCAAAAATCATTAGCAGCCTTAAGTTAGCACTTGTTCCTTTGAGTGAATGAATAAGGTTGCGAAGTGTTTCTTGCATTTTTAGAGACGATTTTATTTCATCCATATAAGCAGGAAGCTTTTTTAGGTATTCCCTAATCATATTTTCTGCCCGTAGTCTGCTTACGCCGAGTTCTTCTTCCAGCAGTTGTGCTGATTTTTCTATATGTTCGTTATATTTCATAATGTTATTATATCAAAAATCTTTAATGTGGAGAAAAATATGTTATACTCAATAGAAATAGTATTGGAAGGGCATGAATGGCTAAGATTCTTATTCTGGACAAAAATGTTGCTGATTTGAAAGTTCTGGAGTCAATTTTGGCAAAAGAAGGAAATGATGTAATATCTTTTTCTGAAAATGATGATGTCTTATCTTTAATATATGAGCAAAATCCAAAAGTAGTTCTTATTGATAATACAACTAATGATGGTTTGGGTTATAAATTATTTGAAATCATAAAAAAAGAGCGTATATCTCTCCCGGTAATATTTATAAATAAGTCTGACGATAGTTATAATATTGTGAAATCTTTTGATATTGGCGGAGCTGATTCTATTACAAAGCCGTTTATTGCTTCTGAAGTGAAAAGAAGAATTGCTACCCAGCTTCAACTTCAAATTTTGCAAAATGATCTTGAGTCTCAAAAAGAAACGTTAAATCAAACTGTGCAAAAACAAGTTCAAGAAGTGACTGCTGCTCAAATGGCCACTATCTTTTCTTTGGCCAAACTTGCTCAATCCCGTGATGATTCGGGAATGCACTTAGAGCGTATACAGCGATATTGTTATATTTTAGCGGAGGATTTGTCTAAAACTTCGAAGTATAGTAAAGAAATAGATGAAACCTTCATAAAAAATATCCTTCATGCCAGCCCGCTGCATGACATTGGTAAAGTCGGTATTCCTGATAGAATTTTATTAAAGCCGGCAAGATTATCCTTTGAAGAGTTTGAGATAATGAAGACACACACATTGATAGGTGCGGAGACTCTTGAGCTGGTTAATTATAAATTCGGTGACAATAGTTTTATAGAAATGGGTATAAAAATAGCGCTTTCTCATCATGAAAGATGGGACGGAAAGGGGTATCCGCATAAATTGTGCGGTGAGGCAATTCCTTTGCCGGCCAGAATTATGGCTATTGCTGATGTATATGATGCCCTCAGGAACCGTAAGGTATACAAATCTTCTTATTCAAAAGAAAAAACGAATTCTATTATAATAGAGGGTACGGGGACACAGTTTGATCCCGTTATAGCAGCTTCTTTTAAAAGGGTTGCAGATAAATTTGACAATATATTCAATGAATGGACTGATTAATATAATGAAAAGGTTTTTATTGCCGGCTTTAGTTGTATTTTATTTAAATATACCTGTCTTTGCACAGCAAACTATTATTACAATACCATCGTCAGATGTTCTGCCCGGAGGTGAGATGATATTGAAACAATCAAACAGATTTAGTACATTTGGAGAAGATTTTGTATCATTGACTCCGTCTTTTATTTTAGGTACCGGCAAAGA
>CASDVD010000063.1 GCA_949284155.1 uncultured bacterium
ACTGACAATCGGTGACAATTTTAATGCTATAGCCAATTTTTTTATAGCATCTTCCTGAGAAGAATAATCAATACCGACCTGTATACCAGATGTTTCTCTCATCATAACAAGAGGCTTTGATGCAACAGACGGAAGATACTGAGTCATGTATTTGTACCGCTGCTTGGGGATTATTTTTATGTCTTTATGTGTTGATAAAGGTTGTATACCGTAGCCAAGCCAGTAAATTCCCGATTTTTCACCTATTATACCGGTTATCTTGTTATATTCATCAATTTTCTGCTTCAATATAGCTATAGATTGTACAGGGTTCAAGCTTAGCTCAAACTGCGAGCCGGGTTCAAGAGTTACTGTTCCGTTTTCGCTTCTTAAGCCTATAATATTCTCCTTTGAATATATACCGCTTGTTTCATGTTTTTTTAACTTCAGAAGAATTTTGGCTATATCTTCATATCTGACAGCAGAATAGCCGTCAGCATAAACAGGAAGCTTTTCAAATTCTATGCCAATCATTTTTTCAGATTTACAACCTGAATAAAAATTTTTTGTTAAAAGATTTATATCTAAGTTAGCTATTTGTTCCAGCATAAAGTTTCGCCGATTTGTAATTAATAAAGTTAATAAGTCTTTCCATTAGAATATTTTGGAATTTTATCCCGTTAAGTTCATTTATTTCTTTAATAAAATAACACGGACTGGTAACATTTATTTCAATGATTTTCCCGTCAATAACATCCAGTCCCGCCATAAAAAGCCCCATTCCCGAAAGTCTTTGAGCAACCACAGAAGCCTCACTTTTTTCTTTTGCAGTAAGTTCTGAATGTTCAAAAAAGTCTTTTGAATGAGTGTTAAATTTAAAATCATCTTTCCCGGGAAGTTTTCTTACACATTCATCGAAAACATGTTCCGCCAGAATCAATACTCTTTTATCTCCACTCACCGCACCATCTAGATATTCCTGAACCATAACGGCAGTTTTACCGTTTTCAGTAAGATTATCAACCAAAGAGTTCAAATTTTTATCATCTTTTTGTAAAAAATACACCCCATTACCAAAACAGCGATTTAACGGCTTCATAATTGCACGTCCGCATGAATATACAAAATCTTTTATTTCAGTTTTTGAGGAAGTGACGATATTTGCAGGAGCAAAATCAGAAAAATAATTCAAATGAAGTTTTTCATTAAAATTTCTTACAGCGGCGGGATTGTTAATAAAGATTGTCCTGTTCTTGTCAGCATAATCCAGTATATAACACGCATTAATATAATTAATATCAACAGGAGGATCAGGCCGGAAAAAGACAACATCAAAATCATTAATTAAAAGCTTTTTGGGTTCATTTATATAAAAAATATCATTATCTTTTTCGAATGTGCTGTAGCAAAACGCCTTAGCAGCAGCTTGTTCAAGAAGTAAAAGATTCTTTGTCGTTACGGAAACACAATATCCTCTTTCCAAAAACTCTTTAATCAACCAGTGATTGGTCACTAAATCATTAAACTCAAAATATTTAAGCTCTAATTCATCAATAATAAATAATATATTTTGCATCGTTTATAACCCTATTCAAATATATCAGTTAAAACAAAAAATACAATGATATGTTATAATTAGTCCGACAGGCAGAATTAAAAACAGCAAAATTATAAACGGAGAAAATAGATGAAACTGTTACATGCAATGATTAGGGTTAAAGACATAAATAAATCACTGGATTTTTATACTAATTTGTTAGGATTACGTCCGGCAAAAACAATGCAGCTTGATGATTGCAAACTGCATTATCTCAGTGATGAATACGGAGATGTGCAAATTGAACTTACTGAAAATTTTCAAAACCCTCCGGAAGGTTATACAAACGGCACTGCTTTCGGACATTTTGCATTTGAAACTGAATCTTTTGACGAATTCACACCAAAATTAAAAAAAGCCGGTTATGACTATCTTTATGAACCTTTTGTTCTTGAGGGAAGCGGAATGAAAATTGCATTCATTAAAGATCCGGATGGTAATGAAATTGAAATTATTGAAAATAAATTAACCCAATATTAAAAAGAGGATTTTATATCCTCTTTTTATTTGCCGTGCAAAGTCCTCAAGCCAAAACCTCTAAAAATCCCCCCCCCAACTAACATGCTGCGCTCTTTATCTCATCTTGTAGACGAAGAATAAATCGTACAAGGGGAAGGTGGGTGGGGAGCAGGGGGATAAGCATATAAATAATATAACCCTGCGTGATGTCATCCTGAACCGGTTTCAGGGGCTTTGATTTAGTGGAGTTCAGGAATGAATAGGTAAGTAATTTTG
>CASDVD010000064.1 GCA_949284155.1 uncultured bacterium
GGGCTGTGCCGCTGAACAGACACGAATGTCGTGACGAAGATGGAATGATTTAGCCACCCTATTAAAAAAATAAAAAACTTGTTATTTTGGAGTTTTCGTATATACTGTTATTAGGATAGCAGTTATCTATGGTTTTATGTTATCCGGTTAATCGGGAGCAAAAGGAAGTTCTTTTTGCTGTTCAGATTAATGTTTGGGTACCGGAGCCTTTTGAGAAGCTTTTTCGGTATATAGTTATTTATGAAAAAAAATATGGCAGTTTGCAAATTTAACTACAAGTACATTAAGGATAAGGCAACACCCGGAAGTTTCAGACGAGGTTATGAGAGCCACCAAAAAGGGGTTGTGCTTTCGTATGAAAAAAAACTTGCGGGAGTTGATGCTAAGGTCAAGGGAAACTTTAAAGACGCTTACGAAACGAGCCTGACATTTACCAAGACGGGAGTAAAGGCGGAATGCAGCTGTCCTTTAAAAGAGGAATGGTGCAAACATGCTATTGCTGTTGGGTTAAAGGTTATTGAGGATAAGGTTTATGATGAATATCTTGAAAGAGTTCACAAAATAAAACCGGAATATCCTGATGAAGAAGTGGAAGCGGTTGAGAATCCTGTCGGAAACTATATTTTTCATTTTAATCCCAAAAGAAGACAGAATTTTTTCTCAATACTGGTAATGGATAGAAATACCGGAAAAGTTATCCGGGATATAGAGGCAATACTGAGGGCGTTAATTGAGATACAAAGAAATGATCCGTCATTTGTGTTAAATGAGGCCCAAAAAGTAGAAATATCAATTTTTCAGCTGCTGCTGCAACGTTCAAGGCTGGATAAAAAAGCGGGATGGTATGATATACCCATTAACAAATTTGATGGAGTATTTCAGCTTTTGTCAAAGGCAGAAGAAGTTATTGACGGCAGAACGAAAGATCATTTACGTTTTGATACCGAGGAATGGACACTTGCGCTTTCGGTCAATTTTTCAATGGTCGGGAATGTGCTGCTTTCATTGACCTGGGAAAGACCGGACGGAAGCGACTCATATCCGTTTGAAGAAATAAGATATTTTTCACGTCATTTGAAATGGGGGAGATATAAAAACGTAATTTTCCCGACAACAACACAGGTTTCAGCCCTTCCGCAGTCATTAATCAAAGCGAGCTTTACGGATGTAAGGGATGCAGACGGAGCAAAATTCTTGTTTGAAGAACTTCCAAAGCTGAAAGAGGTCATGAAGGTTAATGTTGCCGAAGCGATAGAAAAGTTGTGCCTTGAACAGAAACCGCCGGTAAACATAGTAACTTTGGGGCTGGATTATGACGGTTCATTAAAGGCATCGTTGGAATTTGAATATGACGGAACCAGGGTTCCTTATTCAAAACATACGGAAAAGACTCCTTACGTAACAGTTAAAAAGCCGAAGGAAGATTTGTTGTACTGGGTAAAACGCAATACAAAACATGAAGAAGCTGCTTATCAAATGCTGTTAGCGTGCAAATTTGCACCGATGCAAACAAATAACCTTGCTTTGGAAAAAGAAAACGCAATTGATTTTTACAACTATTATATCCAGCAGGCAGGAGACGGCTGGGTGTTTGAAGAGAAAGATGACATGTCTTTCTTTAAGCTGGCAAAAGACGGGTTCAAATTATGCGCTGATATAGATTTTTCAATAAATTCAACGGATAGTTTTGAAGTTGATTTATACGGAAAAGTCGGTGATGAAATTATCCCGTTTGATGAAGTGTACAACCTGACTGTTGAAGGTAATAAATACGTAAGAATTAAAAACCTCGGATTTGCAGAAGTGCCGACTATGAATGTATATTCATTAATGCGTGCTTTTAATACATTTGATGTTTACAGAAACGACGAAAATAAATATATAGTAAAAACCTATCGTGCAGGGCTGCTTTCTGAAATGGAAAACCTTGGTATTGTGACAAAAATGAGCCGTAAATTTTCAAAATTCTGGAAGCAAATCTCTACATTCTCAAACATGGATGTACCTGCACTGCCAAAAGGTATAAAAGCAGAATTTCGTGAATATCAGACCAGAGGATTCGGGTGGTTATGGTTCTTGTATCAATACGGTTTGAACGGAATACTTGCCGATGACATGGGGCTTGGTAAAACATTGCAGGCGCTTGCATTACTGCAAAAAGCAAAAGAGAAGGATAAAAAGGCTCCGTCTTTAGTAATTTGCCCTACATCCGTTGTTTTTAACTGGGAAAATGAAATTGAAAAATTCGCTCCTTCATTATCCTGCCTGAAACTTAGCGGTACAGACAGAAAAGAGCTGTTCAAAGAAATACCTAAATACGATGTTGTGATTACAAGTTATGCACTGGTAAGACGGGACATTTCAAAACTTAAAAAACATAATTTCCGTTATGTAATTCTTGATGAATCACAAAATATAAAAAATGCTGAATCGTTGACAGCGCAAAGCGTTAAAGAGCTTAACTGCCAGCATAAACTTGCGCTGTCCGGTACGCCTATTGAAAACAGGCTTGAAGAGTTATGGTCAATTTTTGACTTTTTAATGCCCGGGTTCTTATTTGACAAGTCCGAGTTCAATTACAGATACGTAACACCTATCATGGAACGTGAAGATAAGACTGTTGAAAAACGTTTAAAATCACAGATATACCCTTTCATTCTAAGAAGAATGAAAAGAGATGTTGCTAAAGATTTGCCGGATAAAATCGAAAACGTTGCATACTGCGAACTTACTCCGGAACAAAAAGATTTTTATATGGATGTCTTGGATTCAACAAAAGAAGAACTGTTCAAAAGTATCGAGCAGTACGGAATCGAAAAGAGCAGAATGTCGATATTTTCAGCACTTTTGCGTCTGCGTCAAATATGCTGTCACCCGCGTCTTTACGACAAAGAAAACAAGATGGGTATCAAAGAATCCGGAAAATTCGAGCAGCTTAAAACAATGCTTGAAGAAATTATTTCTGAAGGACACCGTGTGCTATTATTCAGCCAGTTTGTTGATATGCTTGACATTGTCAAAGAATGGCTCACCAGTGCCGGCATTAAACACGAATACCTTACCGGCAGCACAAAAAATCGTCAGGAAGTTGTCGAAAACTTTAACAATAATACCGACATACCTATCTTCCTTATCAGCCTAAAAGCAGGCGGTACAGGCTTGAACCTCACCGGTGCCGATTATGTAATACACTATGACCCATGGTGGAATCCTGCTGTCGAAGATCAGGCCACAGACCGGGCTTACCGTATCGGTCAAACAAAGAAAGTGTTTGTCTATCGCTTAATAACAAAAAATACTGTTGAAGAAAAAATTCAAAAACTAAAATCCAGAAAAAGGAACCTTGTTGACTCGGTTATTTCTGTCGACAGAAATATCGGAAAATCCCTCACCTACGAAGATTTGAAAGACATCTTCTCCATCGATTA
>CASDVD010000065.1 GCA_949284155.1 uncultured bacterium
GAAAATAAACTTCAGGTATTTCATAACAGCAAGCCAAATTCAGGCAGCACAGTTTCATTGGATTATTTGGAGATAGAACCTTTAAAATTAGAGTGTGAACATTTTATAAAATGTATTGAAAACGGAAAAAAAGCAAGAAGTGACGGACAAAACGGTTACTTTGTCGTAAAAGTTCTTGAAGAAGCTGAAAAAATAATGCTTGGTGATAAAAGAAAAGATCTTGATGAAGTTAATTTTGCGTTATCAAGGAGTAAAAAATAAAGACAATTTGTCTTGTGATTCTAGTGAGGAGTTAGTTTATGGCGAATATAATTACAATATTAAGAATGATAATAGCATTTATAGCAATATGCCTGTTGTTTTATCAGACACCTGCAAGCTATATTACTGCATTTGTTCTTACAATCATAGCTATTTGGTTTGACGGACTTGACGGCTTTGTTGCCAGACTTTTTAACGAGGCATCTAAATTTGGTGCTGTGCTTGATATTTTAGGTGACAGAGTTGTAGAAAATATTTATTGGATTGTATTTGCTGTTCTTGGCTGGATTCCTGTTTGGATTCCGTTGATTGTTGTTACAAGAGGCATAATTACTGACGGATTAAGGAGTATTGCTTTAGAACAAGGATATACTGCTTTTGGTAAAAGTACAATGATGCAGTCTAAGATAGGACATTTTCTTGTTGCTTCTAATTTTTCAAGAGGCTCATACGCTGTTACAAAAGCTCTTGCTTTTGCTCTTATGATACTGTGTTATTTCCCGTTTGCGAATTTGCAGCTCTTTTTAATGGGAACAGATTCGTCTATGTCTGCTTCAACTATGCATGCATGGGAAGTTTTTCATGATATTTGCATTGGTATTTGTCCGTTTGCTCATTTTTGTGTATATGCTGCTGTTGTATTCTGCGTATTGAGGGGAATTCCCGTTGTTATTGAAAGCAGAAGGTTTTTTACAGAGAATGAAAAATAAATTTAATATAGTTCTTTATGAACCTGAAATTCCTCAAAATACAGGCAATATTGCCAGGCTGTGTGCATGTACAAATTCCGATTTATATTTAGTGGGCAAGTTGGGGTTTTCTATTGACAGCCGGCATGTGAAAAGAGCAGGACTTGATTATTGGGATTCAGTTAATATTGTAAGAGTTGAGTCTTTAGAAAAACTCAAGGAGGAATTCCCTCGTAATACTTTTTATTATTTGACTACTAAATCAAAAAATGTATATACAGATGTCAAATTTAAAGATGGTGATTTTTTGGTCTTTGGCCCTGAAACCAGAGGGTTGCCGGAAGATTTGTTAAATGCAAATCCTGGGAATTCTATTACTATCCCCATGCAGGAGGGACAAAGAAGTTTGAATCTGTCTAATTCGGTTGCGATAGTGGTATATGAGGCTATTCGTCAGAATACATAAATAATAAGGAGTTTTTTTATGTGCGGGTATATTGAATTGAGTTCCAGTGAATTGAAAAAACTTTTGCCTGAAAGAAAGTTAGACTCTAATAAAGGTACGTATGGAAAAGTTTTGAATATTGCCGGAAGTTTCAATTATCAAGGAGCTGCATATTTATCCTCTGTTTCCGCATTAAAAACCGGTGCGGGACTTGTTTCTCTGGCGGCGATAGAAACGGTTATTAATAATGTTGCTGCGATGACTCCTAATTTAACCTTTTATAAGATTAGAGACCATTATAATAAATGTATAGCCGGAGATTCTTTTTCTGAATTACAGCCGGTAATTGACGGGTATGATGTAATATCTATCGGCTCAGGGCTTTCTTTGGAGCCGGCTGTAGTTGCATTTGTCTGTGATTTTATTAAATACTTTAATAAAATTAGTACTCCTGTTGTATTTGATGCAGATGCTCTCAATGCAATTTCTTTATCAGGAATCGATAGGCTTCCTGAAAATTCAATAATTACTCCGCATCCAAAAGAATTATCAAGACTTTTGAGCTGTTCTGTTGATAGCGTGCAAGAAAATCGTCCTGCAGCTGCCAAAGCAGCAACTGAAAAATTTGGCTGTATAACTGTATTAAAGGGGCATAGGACAGTTGTCTGCACAAAAGATTTTAGATTTTTTGTAAATACTACGGGAAATTCTGCATTGGCAAAGGCCGGAAGCGGTGATGTTCTGGTCGGGATGATTACTGGGCTTTTGGCTCAAGGCGTTTCAAGTGAAGATGCTGTTAAACTTGCTGTTTTTTTGCATGGGTTATGCGGTGAAATCGCTGCAAAGAGATTAACGGAATATTGTGTTCTTGCTCAGGATATAATTGATTCTATTCCTGATGCTTTTAAATTGATTATTTAGCAAATAATATAAAATATAAGTAATAGCAAAAACAAGGCTTTACAGCATAATTATAAAACCTTGTTTTTTGTTATTCTTAAGTCTTTTTTCTGTTAGTCGGCAAATTCCTGAACCAATTTAGCCGTTTTTTCTTTGGCAAGAGTTTTTGCATGTGTTTGAGCCGGTTCTTGGATTCGCAATGTATATTCTTGAGTTTTGAAAGCTTCTTCCAAATCAAGCTGTCTTTGTGCATGTTCTTTCATTCTTCTTTCAACACGAACAGCTCTTGGTTCCAGCGGAAGCGGCGGGTGGTATACATTTGATTCTGAAATTCTTTTTACATAATCAAGATTTGCTTTGCTGAAGGCCATTTGTGCTGCTTTTTCTTTTGCCAGGCGTATTTGTTCTTCCTTGTGTGCAGCTTTTTGAGCTTCTCTTTCAAGCTCTTTTGCTCGTTGTTCTTGTAAAAGTTTTGCTTCTTCAGCCAGTTTATTTTCATCAATTTTTACTGGCTGCATTTTATATTTAGGATTTTGTTTTGAAATAACTACGCTGTTTAGACGCTGGCGTTGTTTAATGATGTTGTTTGCAATTTCAACAGGTGTAGGTCTGCCTTTTAAACACTTTTTTATACTTTGTGCAATAATTCCGAATGTTTCATTTTCTTTAATTAAAGCATCAAAACATTGTTGAACAACGGATGGAGTTATTTTTTCTCTGCCGGTTAGCCGCTGGCAAACTTCAACTACATCATGATTCAAAATTTTTTTCGGCGTTGTTTGGCCCAATATTGTTAAAATATCATTTTTGGAAAGAGATACGGTTGTAGGCAATTTTCTCGCTCCAAAACTAATATTTGAGTTTAAGCTGTTTGGGAAACTGTTAACTTTTTGAATCATTTTTACCTGACTTTCTAATCTACTATGGCTATTAAACATGTCAAGAATGAAAGTTGCGTTTATGTATTTCATTTTTAACAAATATTTATATAAAAAATTTTACGATGACAAATCTTTTCTTAGAATGCGTGCTCCTTTTAGATAAATATGTGCAATTTGTGAAAGGGATTTTTCTGTATTAACTATCATCATTATGCGGAGGCACATTTTCAAAGCTCCTTCAATTTCAAGTTCCTGATAGCATTCCATCGGCACCAGGTCAAAATGAAGTTCTTCTCTGGCAAATTTAGCCGGAAAAGCACAGTCAATATCCCGGGTAAGAGAAAAATTAACGCAGCAGATATCATCTGTATTGATGTTATTTGATGACATCATTTTTTGCAATAATTCAACGGTTGCTGATTTAAGCGAATTAACGTTGTTTTCCTCAACTGTTATTGCGCCTCTTATTCCCCTTGTGAACATTTTACCTCTGGATTATTTAAATACGCATCCCGGCTCGATTTTGGCTCCGTTTGTCCAGTCGAAAGCATTTAGTACCGGTTTACCTTCTGGCTTTAATTTTTTTATGAGAATAGAGCCTTTTCCCGTTCCGACTTCAATGCCTTCTTTAGTGATTTTTAAAACTTCACCGGGTTTACAGGCATTGCCGTCAATAAATTCAGCCTCAACCAGTTTGATAATTCTATCACAAGATGTTGTATAAGCGCAAGGCCAAATTGTCATTGAACGAATCTGATTATGAATATCCAATGCATTATTCTGCCAGTTCACTCGTCCGTCTTCTTTTTTGAATTTCTTCGCAATAGTTATTCCTGTTTCGGGTTGCTTTTGCGGTGCAAGTGATTTATTATACAGACCTTTTATCGTCGGATAAATAAGAAAAGGTGCCTTGTCGCTGATAATTTCAGAAAGCTCCAAATCTGTCATGTTTTCAGTAATTTTAATTTTTTCTTGCATGCATATATCGCCGGCGTCTAATTCAAGTACGGTAATCATTGTCGTTATACCGGTTTCTTTTTCTCCGTTATAAATAGCCCTTTGTATCGGGTTTGCACCTCTATATGCAGGCAGCAGCGATGCATGAAGATTTATTGTCGCAATTTTGGGGATATCTAAAACTTCCTGGGTTAATATTTGTCCGAATGCAAAAGTAATAAAAAAGTCGGGCTCAAGTTTTTTTAATGTGTCAAGCAGCTCTGTATCTTTTCCTATAGATGCCGTCTGATAAACTGTTAGTGCATTTTTTAAAGCTGCTTCTTTTACCGGCGGAGGCGTAATTTTATTCCCTCTGCCGCAAGGTCTGTCCGGCTGTGTAACAACTGCTGCTATTTGTAAATCATTAAAATTCAGAAGTTTATTTAAGCTGTTGACCGCTATTTGCGGCGTTCCCATAAAAACTGCTTTTATCAATATAAAAAGTCCTCATTAAAACTAGTGATTTTCTTTTTCTTCAGGATTTTTAGCTATTTCTTCTTCCAGGTATTCTTCATCCAGCAAATAATTTTCATCTATAGGTGCTAATCCATTTTCCGCCAATACTTTATTCGCTTCGAAACGATTTCTGCAGTGATCAATGAAAAGTATGCCTTCAAGATGGTCAAATTCATGCTGAATAGCTCGGGCCAGTAAATCGCCGTCTTTTGCTTCAAGAATGAAAGGACGTCCGTTCATTCCGATGGCTTTCACTGTAACATTTTTATATCTTCTTACATTTGTATATGCTTCAGGAAAGCTTAAACAACCTTCATAGCTATTGACAGCACCTGATTTTTTTATAATTTTAGGATTAATAAAAACTCGGGGATTAAGCGGTTCATCGCCTGAAGCTGTATCAATTACAAATATTCTGACATTTTCTCCAATCTGTGGTGCGGCAAGACCGACTCCGTTTTTTGCATATAAAGTATCTAATAAATCTTGCACCAGTACCTGTATTTTTTTTGATATTTTTAAAACTTCTTTAGATTTTACTCTAAGACTTTCTGTTCCGTATGATAATATTTTTTTTACTGCCATAATATGTTCCTTTAATACCAATAGTTAAATGATAGCACAAATTTACAAAATAATTTGTCCGAGGGCTTTTAATTCTTCATAAGTCGCACCGGCTTCAGACAGTTCTTCTGCGCTGATTCCGAAAAGTCCTATTACGTCTTTTGTTTCCGGGCCAAAATCAGCAGACTTTATACGTGAAATTATTTCTTTCACTGCCTGCTCTCTGGACATTGTGGTAAGTCCGTTTTGACGAATGTGCAAATTTCTCTTTTTCGCTTTTCCCATTGTGTTAATAATAATGTAAAACTTCTGCTCTTTCAATATCCAAAATTTTGCAAAAAAAATGAGCATCTACATGCTCATTTTTTCATTTTTTTTGTTTATTGAAATATTATTCAATTACCGGAGCAACAAAAGTTCTTGCTGCAAGATCTTTATCCATTAACAATAATGCATTAGCATCAGAGCCGATTAATTTTAATTTTGCTAACAAATCGCCTGCTGTTGCTTCTTCTTCCACCTGTTCTTTTATATACCATTGAAGAAAAGATAGGGCTGGACGATCCTTTTCAGCTTCTGCAGTATCCATTAGTTCTGAAATTTTTGAAGTAATGTATTGTTCATGTTTCAATACTGCTTCAAAAGCATCAACAGGAGAAGCCCAGTTGATTTGGGGTTTGTTTATTTGTTCAAGTTCAATTTTACCGCCTCTTGAATTTACATAGTCAAAAAGTCCCATTGCATGAGCAGTTTCTTCTTGTGTTTGGACTTTCATCCAATTTGCAAATCCGAGAAGGCTGATACCTTCAAAATATGCACTCATTGACAAATAAAGATATGCCGAGTAAAGTTCTTCGTTAATTTGCTTATTTAAAGCTGCATTCATTTTTTCACTAATCATTTTCATGCCTCCATAAACCATGAATGTTACATAATTCTCTGGCTATAATTTTATCACATTCACATTTAAATTCCATAACAGGTTCTTCATGGGGATGTAAATATTTTCTTTTTAAATATTTCTTATCCGGTGATATTGCCTCTATAAATTCTATATAATGTTCATTCTCCATTGGATGCGGCTGGGAACCCACCTTTATTCTTATCTTTCCGTTTTCAAGTTTTTCTGTTACCGGCACATGTTTTTCTGCACTGGCATCTACCGAATTTTCTTTAAATAAAATCATCGGCTGTGCACAGCAGACAAGTTCTCCTGCTCCTTCATGCAGGATTTCTGCTATATTCCCGCAAACGTTGCATTTATAAATTTGAAACAATTCTGTCATTTTTTTATCCTTATGGTTGTTTGTGTAATTACAGGTTAAGTATACAAATGAATATGTTTTAATTCATTCCCCTTTTCGATATACTTTTTTGCAAAAATATGTTATATTTTCTAGGTTTAAAAACGAGGAATAAAGACATGAAGAAAAATATTGTTTATATTTTAATTATCGGAGTTTTCCTTTTGATACTTGCTGCGGCTGCCGTATGGACTCAAAAAGTAAAAAGTGAAAAATCCAAGGATTTGCCCGGGGAGTGCAATATGATTTTTGACATGAAATGTCAGGATTATTTAATAAAAATAACAAAACAAAAAAAGTTTGATGAAGCTTTGAAAATTCAAAGAAAACGGGCACTGGAAACCGAAAAAATTATAAATATAAATAAATCAAAAGTGAAAAACAAAGCATGGCTGAATTCAAATTCTGAACAAATTGATAAAGAATATTCAAATTTGAAAAAAGAAAAAGAACAAAAAGTCAAAAATAATGAAGTTGAAGCTTTTGATAAGGACGGTGCTCCTTTATTCGATGATTTTGAAAAAGATTATTCTTTAATAATAGATAACAACTATGCATTAAGAGATTTCTTGTTGGATTCGCTTATTATTGCTGCTATTGAAAGCAAAGAGTTGAAAAATAATGATAAGGCGTTAGCTGTTGTTCAACATGCAAAAGATGTTCTTACGGAAAATAAATATTATATTTATTATAAAATACACCTTGAGGCATTGGATAGGAATATAAAAAAGTACTCAAAGTAGTCGGATAAAAAAAGCGGATTAATTAATCCGCCTTTTTAATTATTATTCTGAGTATTATTATTTTATGAAATTGAATGTGAACGGATAATTATAGACTTTTCCTGAAATTGCAGCTGAAAAAGCAAGTATTACTATAATAAGATTAATAATTGAAATAACTAAACAAATCAACCAGCCGATAACAGGAATAAAAGACAACAAAAAGCATATGATAAATAATGTCAGCTGAAAATTAGTCATGCCAATGACTGCGTTTGCCGCAAAATTACTCATGCTGTCTTTGCATATTGCCCAGACCAATAAAGGTATTAAAAATCCTATAAAACCTCCCAGTGTACCAATGGCAAGAATGCCTTTTTCATTTCCTGCCGGTTCATTTCCGTTTGTCATATGCTGTCTCCTTTATTA
>CASDVD010000066.1 GCA_949284155.1 uncultured bacterium
ATTTGCAAAAATTTTAGAATATATGGGCGCACAAACAAAAATTATTCCTTATTCCAGCAGGGTCAAGTATCAAGACGGTTTTCAGGATATAGATTTTAACAAGTATTTTTATGACATCGGATATAAAGCCACAGACATCAATCCTCACAAAACAATCATTTATACAGATTTTGTAAGTTCAGGAGAAACACTCAGAGATTTTAAACATTATATAAACAGCACTGGACGCAGCACTCCAAACGATATTTTCGTTAATTTTTCAGATTTACCGGAAAATACGATAAATAGTGGTGAAAAAAAATTATTGGACGAGTGGTTTTTCAATAAAAAACAAATAAAATCGTACTCGCCCTGTCCGAATATGACAAAACCCGTACAATATATAAATGCAAAAAATATGAATAAAGAATTTGAATGGAATTTTACGACCAAACTAATGAATTTCGCAATTTTAGACTGTCTTGATGAATGGACGAAAAAAGGATGGA
This sequence comes from uncultured bacterium, assembly GCA_949284155.1. Classification (GTDB taxonomy): domain Bacteria; phylum Cyanobacteriota; class Vampirovibrionia; order Gastranaerophilales; family Gastranaerophilaceae; genus Spyradomonas. The sequence continues at coordinate 489 of CASDVD010000066.1, forward strand.
TAAACTAAGCCTGATAGTCCAGTCTTTTCCCTAAACGGGAATCCGATTTTATTCCTTGAGCTTTTTGCCTGATTGATTTTGCCTCCGCAGCAACTTTGTAATCCTGTGAAGACGGATCGGAAGGAGCAAGCGCAGCACGAATAACAGTATCCGCATGCTTTATGGTTTTATCAGGATTTTCAGAATCCAATGACGGCATCTTAATAGCAACATGCCCGCCAACAGGTATCCCTTCACTGTTTTTTTCAATAACTATCGCACCCCCGAAGGAACCTGCAGCATTTTTATGCGCCAATTCATGCGCATATATTTCATCATATCTTTGTTTAATAAAATTTTGTTTCTGATTAGCATACAGAGAATTAAAAGACCCGAAAGAATTTATCATACAACCTGCTCCTGGATGAACATATATATTATACTACAAAAATAGCATCCCGCAAGCCTGCTAAATCATCAAAATAATGACAGCTGATTAGAATTGTCTGTTTCCTTTTGTATTTTTTCGAATTTACTGTACTTCAGCAGGTCATTTTCAATTTTTTCTAAAAACGGAGAGATGTTAAAATTTTTGCTTTGCCCGTAAAATGTACGTTTTATGGCTCTGCTTAAAAATAATCTCTGCTTTGCTCTGGTCATACCAACGTACAAAAGTCGTCTCTCTTCTTCAATTTCCTCAGCTGATTCACAACGATATAACGGAATAATACCCTCTTCCAGCCCAACAATAAATACACATTTAAATTCCAACCCCTTTGATGAATGCATTGTCATAAGAGATATTCTGTCAGCCCTTTCATCAAGAGTATCCGACTCTCTAATAAGTGAAACTTCATGAATGAATTCATCTTTCTTTGTGTATTTTTTAGCAATCTGCTTTAAGTATTTAAAAATATAATCTTCTATTTCCGATTGATAAACAACCGCAAATCTATCCAGCTGAGAAGAAATGTCTTCTTCTTCATTCAACTGTTTTAACATATTTCGTACAGCTTTTTTTGAACAAAGCAAATCATCCGACAGTTTTACAAACGGCATCCCCGAATGTTTAAAAGCGTCAAGAAGCGGTTTTAATTGAGCAGACGTTCTATACAATACTGCAAAATCCGAAAAAGAATAATTCACCTCATCGCCTTCAGTTCTGTTTGAATCAATAGAAAAGAAGCTGTGCCCGCCGATTAAATTTTCTATCGTACTGACGACAAACTCTGCCTCAGCCTTCTCAGTCGGAGCTGTATGAATTGTGACCTTTTCATATGAGCCCGCATATTGGGAAACAATATTGTCAGAACTTATTACCTGATTAGAAGCATTCACTATACTTTTTGTAGAACGATAGTTATTTTTCAAATTTATTAGTACTGCCTTTTTATAATCTTTTGCAAAGTTGTTAAAAAACCTTGCATTTCCGCCTCTGAATCCGTATATTGACTGATTGGGATCACCGATTACACATAAATTTGCATTTTCAGGAGCAAGAAATCTTATCAACTTATATTGATACTCGTCAATATCCTGATATTCATCAATAAAAAGGTATTTAAATCTTTGCTGACATCCGGAAACAATCTCCGGACAGTCCTCAAAAAGTTTCAAAGTCAGAGAAATTAAATCATCAAACTCAATCATATTTTCAGGCAATTCATCGGCTTTATACAACGCTCTTTCTTCCGGACTAATCACCTTAAAATTAGAATCCAAACCTGCTTTTTCACAATTTTCTTTCAACAATAAAAGACACAAAGAATGAAATGTATGAATATTAATTGATTTATAATTTTCCGGAACTAAAGCCCCGAGCCGCTCTCTCATTTCTTCAGCAGCTTTTCTCGTAAAAGTTATCGCCAGACACTCTTCAGATTTTAATCTTTTTTTTTGTATTAAATATGCAATGCGTTTTGTCAACACAGTCGTTTTACCCGAGCCCGGGCCGGCAACTATTAAAAGCTGATTGTTTTCACTTTCAACAGCTTCTTGCTGAAATTCATCCAGAGACTTTTCCGACTTCCCCTCCGGTATTGTATTTTCAGGTTCTGTTTTTCGCTCAAATTCTTTAAACTCCGCACCAAAACGGGGGGTATTATCAATTTTTCCGGTTTTGGGTATTTTTATATCTAATTTTAAATTTACAGAGTTTTTTTTAACTCATCTTCTTCAAAAAGCCTGATAACACCATATTCACCATCATAACCGGCATGTTTTATTACTTTTCCTGCCCGGAGCCTGTCTATTCCCTCTGCCAGCAACGGAGAATCTTTTGACAATTCATCAACAGGAATCTCTCTCAGGATATCCAACTCTGAACCGAATTTGTGAATTAATCTTTCATATTCCGCACAGACTGATTTACTCGCAGGCCCCACCTGCATAATTTCAGACAATATTTCAGAAAGAGGCACCAGACTAAACACCTCACCGGCTGTATCAGGCTTGTATCCGCTGTGCTCTGACCTGTCCGAAAGTTCATTTACTCTGTATAAAACTCCAATCGTAAGCGGCTTATGACATACAGGACACAACCCGTTATATTTCTTAGTTTCCTCAGG
>CASDVD010000067.1 GCA_949284155.1 uncultured bacterium
AGAAGTTCTGAAGATTTATTTCCGTTTTCATCAAAATATAAATAATATGATTTTAAGGTTTCTTGATTTATGTGTTGTGGAACGATATTATTCATAGACTAATTATACTATAAATATCTGCAATCCCCATCTCATAGTTAATGGCATCTTTTTTTTATGTTAAATTACAGTAGGGCAGATGTTGCGATTATTTGAGTGAATCTGTATTTGGAGTACTTTTGACTGGTATGAAGTAATCAAACCATTTGATATATCTACCGGTCAAATTACTCGTTTGCTTGCCTGGACAGTAATTTTTGTCGGTTTAGTAAAACTGCCCTACAAAACTAAATCTTAAATTTAATATAAGAATAGCAAAGAAAATTGAAAAAGATTTAGTCTTTAAGTTGCCAAAAATAATCAAACCATCTGTAACAAGAAATCAAACCATGTGTTCTTTTACAACAGTTGTGATGGGAGTTCTGTTGTAAAGATGCCTAATTTTAGGGCGATGGAGACAGATTGATAGTCTTGAGATTTGCCGGACTATTCTTGCTCTTTTGTCTCAATTTTTGCACTAATTTTCATTGATATTCTGGCATATTAAATTTATTTTTATTTCAAATACATATTGAAAAAAGCCTCAATTTTATCAAACGGAATTTTATCAAGGTTGTCGTATAAGTCGGTATGATTTGCGCCTTCTATGATAAAGATTTCCTTATTATCGCCTTTGAGTTTTTTGAAAGCATCTTCTGAAAAATATCTGCTATGGGCGTTTTCACCATGCAGCATTAATACCGCACTTTGAATTTCATTGCTGTAAGATAAAATCGGCATATTTATAAATGGCAGAACAGAAGTTGTGTTCCAGTTGCCGTTTGAATTGATGGAGCGGGCGTGAAAGCCTCTTTTGGTTTTGTAATAGTAATAATAATCCTTGACAAATTGAGGTTCAGCACCTGTTAATTTATCCGGCAGACCCGGAGATTTTGCATAATTCCCGTTTTTAAAATCTTCTGTTCTTTGTTTATTTAAAGTTTGTTTTAATTCATATCTGGCTTTTTCATTCATTGAATCAAAATAGCCGTTGGCATTTACTCTTGACATATCATACATAGTAGATGTTACGGTTGCTTTTATTCTTGTATCCATTGAAGCGGCATTTAAAGCAAAACCGCCAAAACCGCAAATTCCTAGAATGCCGATTTTTTCAGGATTAACATCTTTTCTGTTACTTAAATAATCAACTGCTGCAGAAAAATCTTCTGTATTTATATCGGGGCTTGCAACATGCCTTGGCTCTCCTCCGCTTTCACCGGTATAAGACGGGTCAAAAGCCAGAGTAATAAACCCTCTTTGAGCTAATGTTTGAGCATAAATCCCTGATGCTTGTTCTTTAACAGCGCCAAAAGGCCCTGAGATTGCAATGGCAGCTATAGGTTCATTTGATTTATTTTTCGGGATGTATAAATCCCCTGCTAAAGTAATACCATAGCGGTTTTTAAAGCTGACTTTTTCAACCGTAATATTTTCTGATTTTGGGAAAGTTTTATCCCATTTTATATTGAAATTTTTAGCCTCTGTCATGACTGATTCTCCTATGATTAATAAAACTGCAAAGCTTAGTAATAATATTTTTTTAAGCATAAATCATCTCCTTATTTTTAGTATAGTGATTTTGAATGCAGTCCAGTATTGTTTGAGCATAAATATCGTGTTTGTTAAAGAATATATGGCTTGCGCCTTCAACTTCTATAACTTGATTTTCGTGTTCATGTTTAGTCCATTTATTTAATTGTTCTATAAATGCTTTCGGGCTGTCACCGACAACTGAATCTTTTGAACCTATTATAAAACTTCCCCGTGGTTTAATATTATATAGTGAAGATGTTTCGCCATTCCCGCTTAAAACAGGGCAATTTTTGAGGTTTTCCGCATTGAAAAATCCTATAACGGTATTAGCCGTCATTGGTGAAAAACCGCCAAATAACATTGGCAATATATCATCACCTCTGCCGTTTTCAATCCAAGTACGAGCCATATCATAGCACTCCTCAACATTTGGCATAATTGTTTTCCAGTGCATAATATCAACAGGAGATGAAACAATAAAATAATCCACAAAATTATCAGGGGTATTGCCAAGATAATTAATTATTTTATTTGAGCCCAGTGAATGACCCGCAAGAATTATATTTTTAAAATCCATATTTTTTGCTTTTAAAACCCAGGTTTCAACATCTTCATAAACCATGTTGAAATCGTCATTAAAAACACCCGCATGTTTTTGTTTGCCTGTTGAATGGTCTGTGTATGCAAAACATGAAAAAGAATCGTGCGCATGACCGATTATAACCGTTATTCCGTTTTGGCTTAATAGTTTTCCAGTTGCATCTAATAAATCATTTTGAAAAACATTGGAGCAAATACCTGTCAGCATAATTAAAACTGTATCGTTTGAATTATACGCATTTTGAGTGTCATATATTGCGCTTCTTAGTTCTAACCCTCTTTTTGTTGTTGCTTTTATAATTTCCATTTGTTTCTCCCGGCTTTTTTATGAAACAGGTTCATGTATTTATTATTTACGAAATTTTTTAAATAGCAAATACTTATATTATATATTTAATAATGCTTGAAAAGCATAATTAAATATTGTATGATACAACAATGGAAATAAGGGTTTTAAAATATTTTTTAGCAGTAGCAAGAGAAGGTTCTATTACAAAAGCTGCAAATTCCATACATTTAACCCAGCCTACCTTAACCCGTCAACTACACGACCTTGAAAAAGAATTGAAACAAAAACTTTTTATAAGGGGGAAATATAAAATTACACTTACCCCTGAAGGAATGATTTTAAGGAAAAGAGCACAGGAAATCATTGATATGGTTGAAAAGACAGAGGCTGAATTTCAATCAATAAATGATACTGTTTCAGGTGATATTTATATCGGTGGAGGTGAGAGCGATTCCATAAAATACATAGCTGAAATTATAAAAGAAATTCAAAACGATTATCCCGATATAAAATTTCATATTCAATCGGGTAATGCGGAAGATATAACGGAAAAACTTGATAAAGGCTTATTAGATTTTGGGATTTTAATTCAGCCTGTTGATTTATCCAAGTATGATCATATAACTCTGCCTGAAAAGGATTTGTGGGGTGTTGTTATGCGAAAAGACAGTCCGCTTGCAGTTAAAAAAAGTATAAAATTAGAAGATTTAAGGGGTTTGCCTTTGCTCAATTCAAGACAGGCAATACGAAAAACAACAACAAAAAACGAGTTTATAGAATGGTTTAAAGGCGAATTTGAAAATCTGAATACTGTTGCAACATTTAATCTTGTTTATAATGCGGCTATAATGGTTAAAAAAGGAATAGGTTACGCTATAACTCTTGACAAACTTGTTGATACATCAAGTGAAAGTGAACTTTGTTTCAGACCTCTAAGTCCGAGGTTGGAGTCAGGACTTGATGTTATATGGAAAAAATATCAGGTATTTTCGCCGGCTGCAAAATTGCTCTTAAGAAAAATGCAAGAAAAATTTTGCAAATAATCCGTTTATTGAAAAATTCTTCATTAATACAATTTTATAAGGTAATATTGCCCAAAATAATCAAACTATTTGATTTGTCTGAAAATTATATTTTAAAGTTATATAAAAAGAATTTTAACCAAACCTCCTAAAATTTGCCGGGTTATTAATTGGAATCGTAACTGGGTGAATAAGTTACAAATTCTTTTATCCAGGGAACAAGTTTTTCATCGATATGTTTTTGCATATCATTAAATATTTCAGGTGTAATTTGTATTTCTTCATTAGAAAAACAATACCCTTTTTTATCCAGTATTTTTCCAATATCGTTTGGTGTTTCATTGAATTCTTTGCAGTATTTTAAAAACGTATCGTAGTTTATAACTTTATTTTGCTCAATTCTTGTCTTGATTAATTTAGCTGCTGCTGAAGCATAATCATTTGTTGGAAATATTTCTTCTCCGCCTTTGTATTTATCAAAAATTTCAAAAGCTCTTTTTTTGCTTTGCTCCAGAGGTATTTTATGAAATTCATTATTATAATTAGCGCTTGGGTTATCAAAATTTATTGCCATGGCATATTGCAAAATAGGTCTCAAAAGCGGCTGAAAACCAACAATTCGGATATCTTTATTATATGGATTATTTAAGTGCTTGCTTGCAATTGATTGAAATAAATAAGGCTGAAATTTGCTAAAATCCTCTATTGGTTTATAAAGCCCTGTTTTTTCGTCTTTATATGTATAAGCAAAAAATTCAGCAATATCACGCTTTGTTGTAATATCTAAATAGTTTGTCGGGAATTCATAATGTTGTGCAATTGCCTCAAAATCAAAGCTAAATTTTGCACCTTGCCCTTCTGGTAATGAATCTTCATAAGCAAACTCTAACCGATTTGCAAAATGTTGAAAATAAGGAGTCTTAACAAACCAAGTTATAAATTCTTCTTTTTGAAGCCATCCTAAACATCTTTTAAGTGGTGTGTCTAATTTCTGCCATGAAGTTTTAAAGGTTGAATAATCTTTATTTTGCCCTCTAAAATAGCCGAAATCACCATCAAAAGGTTTATATAACATTATTTTAAAGTAACTTTTGTCTTGTGATAATATTAAATGTCCAATTATATCTAAATCAATATGTCCTGTAAGCGGTGTCCATCCTATTCTGTGGTTATATGGGTTAGGAAAAGGGTTTTGGGGTATAGGTATTGATGTCATAAAATATTACCTTGGAATCGCTGAAGCATTTTAGCCGCAGCGCTTTTTTTATCCTTTGCAATATATTCTGCAATGGAAACCATATCGGATTCAGCAATCTTTTCAATAACTAAATTTAATTTATGCATATTTGGCAATTAAATCTTTCATCACTTCGTGGTCATCTCTATAATGCCCGCTGCTCATGTCAGACAGGCCCATTTCAATATCATGATTATGCGTATTAATACGTTCTTGTGAAACAGATTCTTCGGATATGAGTAAACGAATTGCTTCACGAATGACTTCGCCGGCTGAATTATATAAACCGCTTGCGACTTTATCTTTTACAAATTTTTCTAAAGCAGGAGTTAAAGAAATATTCATAGTTAAACTCATTTATAACAAACTATAGCTTTAATGTAACAAAGATTGTTATTGGATTCAATAAAATTGGCCTAAACGAATTTTAATAGTACATGAAATTTTCAAAACGGAAACTTCTGTAAAACAAGAATTGACAAACAAAACTCAACATGTGTAAATAAAAATGCTAAGAGAGGGCAAATAAAAAATGACAGGAATTTTATGTATTCAATCAAAGCCTGTTATTGGCAATAAAGAGGCTAATATAAATATAATTGAATAATTTATAAAAGAAAACAGTGATAAAACTGTTGATTTGGTTGTGATGCCGGAATTTTTTTCCACAGGAATTGACCATAAAGTTTTTGTGAATGAGCCGGAAGATACAAACGGCGGAGATACAATTTTAAAAATTCAGGAAATTGCTAAAAAATATAATACAAATATTATTGCCGGTTCTATAATTGAGGCTGAAAACGATAAACTTTATAATACATCTTTTGTGATTAACAGACTGGGGCAAATTATTTCTAAATACCGTAAAATCCATTTATTCAATTATATGGGCGGAACGGAAGGCAAGAGAATTACTTCCGGAGATGAATTGGTTACGGTTGATTTTGATTTTGGAAGAGTTGGTGTCGGTATTTGTTATGATATAAGATATCCTCTGCATTATAAAAAACTTGCACAAGCAGGGGCAGAAATTATAGTTCTTCCGACTGC
>CASDVD010000068.1 GCA_949284155.1 uncultured bacterium
TCCGGTATTCTTTCAACTATCTATAATGCCAGAGTTAACGGTTCAAGAAACAACAGGGTTCCTAATACTTCTAATATTGGTTTTCAATATATAGAAGGCGAACTTATACTTCTTCACCTTAATGATTTGGGAATTTGTGCAAGTTCCGGAAGTGCCTGTACGTCTGGAAGCCTTGAACCCAGCCATGTTCTCAAAGCGATGGGGGTTCCTTTTACTGCTTTACATGGCAGTATTCGTTTTAGCCTCAGCCGTTTTACAACTGCTCAGGAAATTGACTATACATTGAAAGTTCTTCCTGATGTTATTTTTAAACTTAATAACATTTCGCCGTACCAAAAAGAACTGGCTGAACTTAAAGCTGCAAGAAATTAAGATTTAATTTATTAAAAAAACAACTCTGTTTTATGAAACAGAGTTGTTTTTTGTTATAAATATCAAAAATATAATATTTGAAATGTTAAAAAGTGTTAAAAAATTGGCATGGTCTAAAATTATGATATCCTTGGATTAGGGGGATATAACGAGAGATTGTTTTGTGCGATGATGCAAAAAATATATATAGATAAGCTACTTCATAATAAAAATTTTTTGAGAAAAATTTTCTTTGAACCAAATGATATGTTGGAATTGGATTTTTCAAATGTTAAAGAGATTAGGCTCAATGATATTCAACGCCTTTTGGATTTACAAAAATTGGCAATATATAATGAAATATCAATTAAGATAAATAATCTGGAACCTGATATAAGTAAAATTTTGAAACAAACCGGACTATATAAAACCTTTAATACTATCGGAACCGGAAATATGGCACCAATTAATAAGAGGCTTGCTCTTGAATAATGAAAAATCCTCGTTTATTTGTCGTAGCAACTCCAATAGGCAATAAGTCCGATTTAAGTATGCGTGCAGTTAGAACGCTTTTAGACGTTGATATAATTGCGTGTGAGGACAGCAGAGTCAGCAAAAAATTGCTTGAGGCTTATGACATAAAGGCAAAATTGATAAGCTATCATAAATTTAATGAAAAACAAAGAACCGGAGAATTTAAAAAGATTCTTGATTCAGGTCGGAGTATAGCCTTAATTTCTGATGCCGGTACACCTTGCATTTCTGATCCCGGAAGAGTTTTAGTAAAAGAACTATTTGAGTCGGGGATAGAGATAACATCTGTTCCCGGTGCCAGTGCAATTACAACCTTTCTTTCTCAAATCCCTCGTAATTCTGAGGAATTTGCTTTTGCTGGCTTTTTGCCAAGAGCAAAAAATCAGCAGAAAGATATTATTAAAAAGTTTTCATTTATAGATACAGTATATTATGAAGCTGCAAACAGACTTTTGGAAACTTTAGAAAATATAAAAGATATTCTGGGCGCTGACGCTAAAATTGCTGTCGGCAGAGAATTGACAAAGTTGTACGAAGAAACCGTATGCGATACGGTCAGCAATGTTATCGAATATTACGGAAAAAACACACTCAAAGGTGAAGTCGTTTTGATGATTTATTCTTCTTTGCAGGAGGATACTGATGCTGAAATTCTTGAGAAAATAAACCTTCTGTTAAACCTTAATTTTTCAGCCAAAGATATTTCTGTAATTTTGAATTCTCTTTACGGATACAACAAGAATAAAGTTTATAAGCTGGCAATATCCGAAGGCTGTTAATTTTTAAAACATAGGGATAAATCCTGAATATACAAGACTTTCCCAGGATTTATAATAGTTAATCTGGCTTGCGCTTCCGGTCGGAATGAAAATTCTGTTTTGATTTTTGAAAGGTATTTCCAGTGCATTTCTTATGGCAGCTTTAATAATATCAGGATGAGTGACTATAATAATTCTTTTTGTGATATTTTCTTCTACAATTTTATCAATAAAATTTTCAACCCTGCTGCTGAGTTGGCTGAGTGACTCTCCGCCTTCCGGCCAGTAGTGTTCCGGATCGTTATGATAATTTTCAAGTTCTGTAGGGTATTTTTCTTCTATTTGGTCAAAGCTCAGGCCGCTCCACAATCCTGCTTTTTTATTTTCAAGTGCATCTAAAATTTCAAAATCTTTTTGATAGCTTTTGGCAATTATGCCCGCAGTTTGAATGCAGCGCATTGCATTACTTGTATATATCTTATCAACACGTGGAGAGCGGCGGATAATCCAGTTCGCAATATTATCTATTTCTTCTTTTCCTTTGTCATTTAAAGGAGGATAGCTTTCATTATCACAGAGCCTGTTTTCCTCTGTATAAATAGTTGAGCCGTGACTAATAAAAGTTATTTTACATTTTCTTTTGAACAACATAGCCGGTTACCTTTCATATAAAATTATTATCGACTATAATTTTTGTTTCTTCAATAATTTTTCTTAAATTAGTACAAAAAACCGAGATTGTAAAATCCCGGTTTTTTATAATCAACATAATTATTTTTAAATTTTAAATAAAAATTTATTCAATAATCATTCCGTGAATCAAATCGATTCTGATAGGTCTTGTTAACTGTACATTAACGACTTGTCCATTGTGGTATTCAATGACGGAACCTCTGAATAATCTTTTGAAGAAGGTTTTCCAGAATGGTCTTAAATCACGCATCTCCAGAACGACTCCTTCAAATCTGGCGTTTGGATTTTTGTCAGTACAGATATTTGTTGTTACTATTTGCATTTTTCCGTCTCTGAAAAAGCATTTTGCTACTTTTACAGAAGCGACATGTCCTGTTATAGGGCTGTTTTCTACAATAAGCAGATATCTTTCTTTTGTGATAAGGTTTCTTGGCAATTTTGCGTCAAAACGGTCATTGACCTTGCTGCTTTGTGTGGAAAGTTTGTCATTTAATACTACAACAGGAATAATAGTTCCCGCAGGAATCGTAGCTATAAAATTATCTTGCAATGTTGTGTTGGGAACAACAATACCGTCAGCAAGCTTAGGCATCATAACAGCTCTGAGTTTTTCATTCGGATTAAGTTTTGCTGCTTCAGCCATTTTAACGAGGAAGGCAGCGAGTTCCGCTCTTGTTGCGGGTCTTTCTGCTGCAATAACGTTATCCTGACCGGGAGGTGTAACGATGAGACCCAATACTTCAGCTTTGCCGGAGGCAACAATAAGCCAGGCCGGTAAGTCCTTATAGTCTACATATTTGTCTTCAAGAATTTCAACAGCTCTTTCATTAGAAACTTTTTCGGTTGTGAGTGCGCTTACGGCAACTGAAATTGCATGTCCTCTGGATACATTCCCGTCAGGATTAAATGTTCCGTCAGGATTTCCTTTCAAAAGGTCGAACATAACTGCTCTTTCAACATTTCCCCAGGCCCAGTGTTTTTCATTAAAATCTTTAAATGTATATGTTGAGGTGAGCTCAGCATTTTGTTGGTTGAGTGCTTTAATCACCATTGTAGCAAATTCAGCTCTTGTAACATTAGCTTCAGGACGGTAGTTTCCGTCGGGATAGCCTACTACAACATTTTGTTCTGTTAAAGTTTGGATTTGTTTATAGGCCCAGTGATCCTTTGGCAAATCTTTATAATCTTTTGCCAAAACGCCAAGCCCTGAAACTCCTAGTATTGTTATTGACAGCAATACTTTTGCAAATAGCTTTTTCATTTGTATTCTCCTTATAAATAAAAACATCTAAAGTGAGCTTAGCTTATTTTATATGAGAAATTGAACAATTGCAATAAGTATCTAAAAGTCAGGATATTTCTGCTTAGAAAAAAGCCTTGATTATCATGCATGTTTAATTTATAAAAAAGGTGTAGTTAAAAACTTTTAGTACAGAAGAGGAGCTAAAAAATGGCTAAAAAAGTTGCAATTAACGGCTTCGGAAGAATCGGCCGTAACACATTAAGAGCAGCAGTTAAAGAAGGTATTTTCGATAAAATCGATTACGTTGCTATCAACGACCCCGGTTTGTCTCCTGAACAAGCTGCATTTTTGTTCAAACATGACTCTGTTATGGGACCTTTCCAAGGTACAGTTGAAGCTTATGAAGAAGGTATTATCGTAAACGGTAAAAAAATTAAATTCTCTGCAGAAAAAGATCCTGCACAATTGCCCTGGAAAGATTTGGGTGTAGAAGTTGTAGTTGAATCTACAGGTTTCTTCACAGATGCAGA
>CASDVD010000069.1 GCA_949284155.1 uncultured bacterium
ATTATATCGGGTTATATTTTAGGAAAAGGACTGCGTACCTACAGAGTCAAAGAATTATTTATAAGAAATTATGGACTGAAGTTCTTCCAAAGCTTTTTCAAGATTGTCATTAACAATACGGTAGTCATAGTCTTTTGAGCATTCAATTTCCCTGAATGCTTCTTTCAGCCGATTACGGATTGCGGTTTCGTCTTCTGTATTTCTGCCTCGCAAGCGTTTTTCCAATTCTTCAATTGACGGAGGAAGTATAAAAATCAAGATTGCATCAGCCAGTTTTTGTTTAATCTGCAAAGCTCCTCTCGTTTCAATTTCCAAAATCAAATCCTCTCCTTTAGCGAGAGTTTTTTCTACATAGGCTTGTTTGGTTCCGTAAAAATTTCCGTTGAACTCTGCCCATTCAAGAAACTCGTTATTTTCTACGGAATTGAGAAAGTCTTCTTCCGTAGTGAAAAAATAATTTACTCCGTCGATTTCGCCTCTTCTCGGATGTCTTGTAGTAACGGAAATAGAAAGGTTTATATGCGGATTGTTTTGCAGGAGCAGCTTTAGCAAAGTACCTTTGCCCACTCCTGATGAGCCGGATATAACGAATAATTTCCCTTTTTGTTTTTCCATAATGTATGGATTATACATTAAGGCTTTTTTTTTATCAAATTTATAAATATTGACCTAAACGGTAAATACATCAAAAAATCGTGAATTTGTTTTTGATACATTAAATTGAATTTATTTTATAACTGCAACGGACAAAAAAATGAAAAATGAAGCCGAAGAATTTTTGAAGAAATTCAAAAGTGTTTTCGATAATTTTTTTTCAGACAAATCAGTTAATTGTGATTTGCAAAAAGATTTAGAATTATATGTAAATAAGTTTATACAAAATCAGGAAAGATGGAGTATAGTTAATAAAATCACAAGACAAATCACCTCTTCAATTGTTTCTTCATCGATGTATAAAATAGTTATAACCGAATTAAAGGATATGTTGAACATAACTTTTTGCGGAATTTGTGTTTATGATGAGAATTGCAGAAAATTTATATTGAATTATAAAGATAGCTCAGGTGAGGCTCTTGCTTATCTTCAGGCGCACATTGAGTATTGTAACAGAAAACTTGAAAATGCGGAATTTAGTCTTGAAGCGATTTTGAAACTTTTTACGGGAAATTTAAAGGAGTATTTTTATTCAATTCCTTTAATAAATAAAAATCAATTTCTTGGAGCTATATATGTTTATAACAAAGATTGCCCGGTAGATGAAGAAAGTAAAGATATACTTACACTTGTCGCAGATAATATCGCATTTGCTATTATGAATGCAAATTTATATTCAATTCTGGAGCAAAAAGATAAAGATAAATTGGAATTTATTGCCAGTATGTCTCATGAATTTAAGAATCCTTTAAATACAATTATAGGTTTTACCAATTTGTTAAGAGACGGGGCGATTGAAGACAAAGAAACTGCGATGCGGTATTTGAACAATATAATTATCAGCTCGCATCATATGTCGAATCTTGTCGCAGATATTATAGAAATGGCACGGGGCGAGTCAGGCGAAATTGAACTTGCCTATGAAGAATTCAGCCCTAAAGGGGTAATTCTCGAAGTCCTTTCCATGCATGAAAGCGAGCTTATGAATAAGAATATCAATCTCAAAACTTCTTTAAATGATTACCCCATTTTTGCCGATACAAAAAGATTCAGACAGGTTATTTACAATTTGATAAGCAATGCTATTAAATTTGTTAAAAATAACGGCCTGATTGAAATTGTGACATTTTGCAAAAACGGGTGGTTTAATTTTGAGATAACTGATAACGGTGAAGGTATAGGAGAGGAGCATAAAGGAAAGTTGTTCAAATTTTTTTCACAGGGCTCGGACAGTTTCGCAAAAAGAAGAGAAGGTTACGGCGTGGGACTTGCTGTTTGCAAAAAGGTAATTGATTCACATAAAGGCGAAATAAATTTTGATTCAGAAAAAGGAAAGGGCTCTACTTTCCGGTTTAAATTGCCGGTAAAAAAAGCTGCGGTTGAAATGAAAGATGTTCAAACAGAGAATCCGCAGGCAGGCATGAATATTGAAAACGGTAAAGTATAATCACCGGATTTATTTAAAATAAAAAAGTCAAGAGCGGAAATTTTGTTTTATGTATTTATGAATTCTTCTGTTTTTAGAAGTACTTTTTGTGCGATGTTCATATCCGTTTCAATATCGAACCAGTTAATTTCCTGATTTTGCCTGAACCATGTCAGCTGGCGTTTTGCATATCTGCGGGTGTTTTGTTTAATCGTTGCAACAGTTTCTTCAAAAGATTTTTTGCCTTGAAAGTATTCATAAAATTCTTCATATCCGATTGTACTCATTAAAATTTTTAACTTTCCATATTTTTCAAAGAGAAGTTTTGCTTCTGATTCAAGGCCGGATTCTATCATTTTTTCTGTACGAAAATTTATTCTGTCATACAAAAATTGGCGGTTTAGTGCGTTAAGACCTATCCACAAAGTTTCGAATTCGGGCTCTTTTCTTTTTTGAGCCTGAGACATCGGCATATTTAATGTTTTTGAAACTTCTATGGCACGTATGATTTTTACTGTATTATTGGGATGGATTTTTCGAGCTGTTTCGTTGTCAATATTGCATAATATTTCATAGAGCTTTTGAGGGCCGTGTTCTTCCGCAAGCCGGTTAAGCTCTTCACGAAGTTTTTTATCAGGCGGAACTTTAGGGATTTCAAAATCCTGAAGAAGCGTCCTGAAATACAGACCGGTTCCGCCTGCTATTATCGGAATTTTTCCCTGCCGGGAGAGATTTTTTATGATATTTTTTGCATCATTGGCAAAATTCGCAACGGTATATTCTTCCTCCGGCGATATTATATCAATAAGATGGTGTTTTACACCTGATTTTTCTTCAATGTCCGGTTTTGCGGCCGCAATATCAAAACCTTTGTAGATTTGACGTGAGTCGGCAGAAATTATTTCCGTATTCAATTTTTTTGCAAGAAATACCGCAAGAGAGGTTTTTCCTGATGCTGTCGGGCCGACAATCGCAATAACTTTATCTTTTTTCGTCATAATACAAGAATATCAAAACCAGACAATATGTCATAAAATAAAAAGTTATTACAAGTCCGATTATTGATAAAATAACATTAATACTAAATATTGCGCTCAATATGGAAATGAACATATTAAGTGCGGCAAGAAATATTAAAATGCCTATAGAACCTGCAAAGTTTTTAAAAAGAAATTTTATGTTAATTAAAAAGGCAGCGAACGGATTCTTCGAATCATATATAACAGCCGGGAATAAAAACATTGTCAAATATGTGTAAATAATAGAAATACCGCCGATGAACAGAAACCATAGATTCAGAAGTTTAATTTGCGCAAAAGATAGCGTTCCTACGAATTTTTGCATTTGTTCTGGAGTTTGTGCAGAGAGCATTTTCCCCCAGTCAATATCGGGTCTGCCGAGAAAGTTCAGGCCGAGTTTGTAGCTAAGATACATCAATATGAGGTATCCGCCGGCATAAAGCAGGATTGACGCAGTTATGGAAAGGAAATATTCTCCGACGCCCGGAAAAAATTCGTTGATAAGTTTTATTGACGCAATACTTTTGTTGTCAGGTGTGTCATACTCTTTTTTTGAATGTTCAATTGTTTTTCTTGTCATATACATCCATCCGGCGAAAAAGGCTGTAGAAAGGAGTATATTTGCGCCGAAAAATATATAAAATGCATTTTGGCTGTTCTGCCGGGCGACACCTGCCATTGTCAGACTTATTATAATGAGGTAAATAATAAGCGGCTGGGCCAGTATAATGTTTTCTTTAGTAATCGTGAATGCTTGTTTGATATAGTTAGACATCTGTTATTCCCCTGAAATTCAGGATTTATTATAACATATTTTGTTGTTGTTGTAATTCGCATGGCAGGGAGATTACCATAGTGGTGGTATTCTCTTTTTCATTGCATTGTGCTTTTAATGTTCCGTTGTGTGCTTTTATTATTTTGTTGGACAGGTAAAGTCCGAGGCCAGTTCCGACTTTGCGGAATTTTTTTGATGTTGAAAAATATTTGTCAAAGATATGTTCAATATCTTCTTCTTTTATTATTTTTCCGTAATTTTTAATTTTTAATAAAAAGTTTTTTTCATCTTTCACAAAGTCTATATCAATTGAAGAATGAGAATTGCTGAAAGAGATTGCGTTGAGAATTATATTTTTTAAAACACGTTTTAAATAAAATTCATCAACGAAAACAGAATCTTCACAACTGGTCTTATATTGAATTCGAACGTCAGCGGAGTCTGCGATTGGCTGCATTTCCAGAATTATTTTTTCGATAAGCCTGTTCAAATCCACATTTTCCCGTGTAAGTTCAATATTTGTTTCGTTAAGTTTGTATGTTTCCAGCAGAATTTCTACAAGCTCGATAAGTTCTTTATTGGAATTTTTCAGGTGGCAAACAGCTTCTTTTTGTTTTTCGTTTAATTCTCCGAATCTGTTTTCAAGAAGGAAATTAAGCATGTTATTTTCCGCAATAATGGGGACTTTTAAATCATGAGTTAACGTAGCTACAAAATCCTCTTTGAGTTTGACAATTTCTTTCTGAGTTTCGATTTGTTTGCTTAAATCAGCCTGATATTCATTAATCATATCTTCACGGTCTACAATTGATTCAATCATTCTGTCTATGCTGTCTGAAAAGTTGGGCAAAACAGAATGAGACAGGCTGTCTACACGTTCAAAAAGATTTCCGTATCTGACAGAGTTTATAGTTTTCGCAATACTTCTGAGAGATTTTTTATATTTTCTGAAGGTGTCTTTCAATTTTCTGTATTTAATCAACAGAAATACATGCCAGATTGTCAGAATACAGCATAAAAATAATAAAAAATATAAAGCAATTAAACCGTTCAAATCTAAAACCGCCTTAGTAGCCGTAATGTTCGTGTTGAATCAGATATTCTCTTACATGGTTTAATGCACCCTGTACGATTCTTGTGATTCTTGAAGAAGAAAGCCCTACCTGTTGGGCAATTTCTTTGACCTGCATGTTTCTGTAAAATCTGTATTCAACGACAAGCCTGTCTTTTTGAGGCAAAGTGGCAATAGCTTCTCTTATTGCACGTCCCAATTCCGTAATTTCTGCTTTTTCATCCGGCAGAGCATGGGGATCTTTGATGAAATCAAACGGAGAATCATTGTCGGAAGATGCTGCTGCAATCGAATCAATAGACAAGATTGTTTCATAAATAGCTTCTCTGACTTTTCCCGGGGATACATCCAGATCTGTTCCTTCTGCGCTGTCGTCATCTTCTGATGATTTGGTATGTTTGAGAGAATACCACTTATATCTGTTGCGCAATTCGTTTCTTATTGCCCAGCGGACGGCAGTGCCTATATAAGAGCTGTTGTACTTTTCAAGCTGTTCGGGCGTTTTATTTTTTATCATTGCCTGAACTGCAATAATGCCGATACTGACGAGTTCTTCAAAGTCCACCATATGTGAAGGTATACGTCTTTGTTCTACCTTTGCCACTTTTTCGACAATTTCGATATATTCTTTAATTTTTGATTGTGCGTGATTAACCATCATTAAATTTTTTTAAGTCTCTTTACAGACTCCGCATATTTTTCATTGATTCTTAGTATCTATATTACTAGGTTTTTCTGTTTTGCGCAAATTATATACAAATAGTAAGATTTCAGCAACCGCTTTATACAAATCAGGCGGAATTTCTCTGTTCAGGTCGACAAGACGGTATATGGCTCTTGCGACTGGCGGATTCTCAATAACCGGAACGCCGTGTTCTCTTGCAATATTTATAATTTTTTTAGCAAAAAGCTCTGTTCCTTTAGCGACCAATTTGGGCGACTCCATTTCTTCAGCCACATACTTTAATGCACACGCAACATGCACGGGGTTTGTAACGACAAAATCCGCCTCGGGAACTGCATCCATCATGCTTTGCTGAACCATTTGCTGCCTTCTTTGTCTCAGTGCGGCTTTTACATTCGGGTCTCCTTCAGTGTTTTTGTACTCATCTTTTACTTCTTTAAAGGACATTTTTTGATCCTGCATAAATTTCCATCTTGTCATTCCGTAGTCCGCAACAGAGATTATAAGAAACGCAATGGATGCTTTTATTACGAAGTCCATTATCAGACTGCCGAATTCCTGCATTATCGCAAAATTGTTGTCCATAGCGGCGAGTCCGAGTATCACTTCAAAATGCTCATTATAGACCATCCATCCGACATAGCCCAGTATTACAACTTTTAAAATATTTTTGAAAAGTTCAAATAATGTCTTAATAGACATGATATTTTTAAAATATTTTGTAGGATTAAGTTTATCCAGCTTTGGTGAAAGCGGTGTCATAGTAACGAGAGGGCCTACCTGTATAAAATCGCCCATGATTCCAATGAACATTGCTATTGCCAGAATCGGGCCTATGATTAAAATAGTCGGAACAAGGGTAATAAACAGAAGATAAGGAAGACCGATTGTTGATAAATGCTGATTAGGAATTTGTTCGTAGCACAGTACGAACAGTCGTGTAATCTGATCCCAGATAAATGGCGCAAGTTTTGAGATTGCAAAAAACATTACAATCATTGCAAGAGCGGTAGAAAAATCTTTCGATTTTACTATCTGGCCTTCTTTTCTTGCTTTTTCCAGTTTCTGGTGGGATGCCTCAAACTGCTTATCTTCATCACCCATCTATGATTAACCGTTTCCTTACTCAACAGTAATATTTTATCATGAGTATAAGCAAATTTTTTATTTGTTCAAAAAATTTCCGTTATTTGAGTTCCTTTGGGCTTTTTATTTCTTTTAAATATTTTTTTAATTTTTTCCCGTTTTTTTTCATCACTCTGATTTTAAATTTGTTGAAAAAAACAAAATATTTGTAGTATTTTTTTTGTTTTATTTTAAATAAAGTATTCAGGTTCAAAACTTTATAGCCGTAATAAATTTTTTGTTTAAGGTTCATGAATTTAAAGAATTCAAAATACATTTTGACAATTTTGGTAAAATCAGAATCTTCGGGCATTCTTTGAAATGCCCGTTTGAACATGTCGGCGTAAAATATTTTTGATTTTTTTTCGAGTATCGGATGCAATCGGTGCCCCTTGTATTTTTCGACAACAGATTGCATAAATTTTACGACTCTCGGAAACTGAAAAACTTTCTGAGTCAAACCTCTGCACGATGAATTCGGAACTACTCTGTAGTAGTAGATTGCGTCTTTGACATGCACCATTGTGTTTATGTGCATAAGAATTTGATATACATACGGACAATCTTCATAGTCTGTTTTTTCTACTGTACGGATATCCTTAATCAGTTCTCTTTTATAAATAAACATCCATTGGTAACAACTTTTTTCAAATAGTGTGTCAGTACTTAAAACAGAATCGTATTCTCTTGAATCTGTAAAGTCTCTAATATGATTTCCTTCAATATCTACTTCGACAAAATCTCCGTAAGCTGCGTCTGTGTTGTACTTAATTGCTGCATTATATAATTTTTCTAAACAATCTGATTTTCTGTAATCATCGCTGTCCGTAATGCAGATAAACTCTCCTGCCGCTATATTCAAGGCGCTGTTTCTTGCTCCTCCGGCTCCTCTGTTTTCCTGGTTAAGTATTTTTATTCTTGAATCCTTTGCCGCATATTTTTCAAGAATTGCCAAAGAATTGTCTGTCGAACCGTCATTTACCGCAATAATTTCTATATCACGCAATGTTTGATTAATTAAGCTGTTTAAACATTCATCCAGATATCTCTCTGTGTTGTAAACGCCTATTATTACTGAGATTCGGGGGGGGGGGGATAAATGAAGGTACAGGTGTATTTTGCATATTTATTTTCTCTATTTCATATAATAATTTATTATATAAAGAATAAATTGTATTCGCAAATGGCATCACGTCCGGATTTTTATAAAATGTCCAGCGGATCGGCGTCAACTGTCATTTTGATGTCTTCCGGGAGTTTTATATTATTTAAAAAGGAATGAATAAAAGAATGCCCTTTAGACGAGAGTTTATTTTTGATAAGAATTTGGAATCTGTAATACTCCTGCAACTTTTCGATTATGCAAGGCGCCGGCCCGAGAACGGCTATCGGCTCTGTCAAATTCCTTTCATCGACAATTGAGCGAAGCCTCATTGCGATTTCTAACGCACTTTTTTCCGCACGAAATTGGTTTTTGGAAGACAGAACAATCCTTATTATCCGGCTGAACGGCGGATAATCGAAATTTTCCCTTGCTTCAATTTCTGCTCTGTAAAAACTCTCATAATCCTGTTCTTTAGCATTTTCAAGCGCAAAAAATTCCGGATTAAAAGTCTGGAAATATACATTCCCGGGATTATCTCCACGCCCCGCACGGCCGGCGACCTGTGTCAAAAGCTGGAACCCTCTTTCACAAGAACGAAAATCCGGCAGGTTAAAGCTGTTATCGGCATTTATCACGCCTACCAGAGTTACATTAGGGTTGTCGAGTCCTTTAGCCAGCATTTGAGTTCCTATGAGAATATCGATTTCGCCTTTCGAAAACTCGTCGAGGATTTCAATATGTCTGTTTTTCTTTGCCAGTGAATCGCTGTCCAGCCGTTCAATCCGGCAATCAGGAAATAGCTTCTGCGCAATAAGTTCAACCCTTTGTACTCCGGTTCCGCAATTTCTTAAAATTCCGCCGCATTCGGGACATTCTTCCGGCAGATGCTCTTCATGTTCGCAATAATGACATTTCAAACTCTGTGACTGGGAATGAAATATTAAAGGTATTGCACATTTTGGACATTCTATAACTTTTCCGCAGGACAGACATTGCGTATAAGTTGAAAAACCTCTTCTGTTCATCAAAAGAATTGTTTGTTTCTTGTCTCTTAAATTTTGTTCGATTGCGTTAATTAATGCTCTTGAAAATATTCCGTGGTTAGAGCGGAAATGTTCTTCTCTCATATCAATTACATGCACTTTGGCCATTGGGTTGTTCATATATCGCTTTTTCATAACGAGCAGATTTCCTGAATTTAATGCATGATAATATGAATTTATATCAGGAGTTGCGCTTCCCAGAAGTAACGGTGCATCATACAGTTCAGCCAGCTTTTTTGCCACTGTTCTTGCATCATATCTCGGCTGGGGCATAGTTTGTTTGTAGGCGCTTTCATGTTCTTCATCTATTATAATCAGTCCGATGTTTTTTAAAGGTGCAAATACTGCTGAACGGGCTCCTGCAAGAATTCTGATTTCGTTCTTTTTAATTTTCTGCCATACATCATATTTTTCACCGTCTGAGATGCTTGAATGCCAGATAGCGGTTTTTTCCGTGCCGAATCTTTTGGCAATTCTTTTGGTTAACATAGAGGCAAGCGCAATTTCCGGTGCAAGAAAGAGGACATTCTTGCCTGATTCAAGAACCTTTTTTATTGCATGGAAATATACCTCTGTTTTTCCGGAAGAAGTTACGCCGTGGAGAAGAATTGTGCTGTGTTTTGAGAGCCTTTTTTCAATTTCTTCATAGACATTTTTCTGTTCTTCAAGCAGTTCCGGAAACTTTTCCGTATTTTCAAATTTGAATATATCAAGAGGGTTTCTGTAAATTTTTTCTTCCGAAATTTCTATATACCCTTTTTCTTCCAGTTTTTTGACGGTTGCTCTTGTTGTTCCCGCTTTTTTTTCAAATTCGTTCAGCGGTATTTTTCCTTCTGTTTTTAGGAGTTGCAGTATTTCAGCCTGCCTTTTTGTAGCTCCGTTGAGATTTTTGAAAACAGCATATTTTTCTGTTTGTTCTTTTTGTGATGCATTTTCAAGTCTGTTTTCGATAAGGAGATATTTTTTCAGTTTTCTTAATGCTGTATAAAATTTTGACGGGGAGAGTTTTGTTTTCTTTCGCAATGATTGTACGGTAACAGGATTTTGACCGAGATTTTCCAGGATGATTCTTTCATCAGGTGATACATCTTGCGGCTCTGCAATTTTTGTGACTGTTCTTTGCGTCATTTTTAAAAATTTCATTGGTACGGCGCATTCAAGAACACTCTGTATGTCACAGAAATAGTATCCTGCAATCCATTCCAAAAATTTTAAATAGTCAATATCGAAAAGTTGTGATTCATCAAGAATTTCTACTATAGATTTAGCTTTTATGTTTTCCGGAAGATAATTGGAAAAACCCGCCACAAAGGCGTTTATCAAACCCATTTTACCAAAAGGAACCAGAACCGGCTGGCCGATATTTATTACCGGCTTAAGTTCGGGAGGGATTATATAGCTGAATGTCCGCACTCCGATTCCCTTTATTGAAGTAAGAACAAGGGCATATTTATTCAACATGCCCGGGTTCAAAGATTTATTTAAATTTTTATTATCGTTATTCTTCAACGCTCATTAATTCTTTCATGGCTTCTTCGACAGCGTCTTTGAGAAGTTCAAGATTGTCCGGTGCTACGGTTACGCCTTTTTTTGTCGGAAGCCAGTTTGCGCCGTCATCTGTTGTATAAAAAATTCTCAAATCAAGATAACATTTGCCTTTATACTCGTTAATAGCGATTTGAAGCTGTTCTGTTGCGCTTCTTGGTATAGTTGCAATAAGTTTTGGTTCTGTTGCCATTTTTTCCTCTATTCTTTTTTAATTCTAACGAAATTAATTTTAGCATGTTTAAGACCATTTGCAAAAACAATAAACTAAAACTGTTTGAGGAATCTGACATCATTATTGAAGAAGAGTCTGATGTCATCGACGGCCCATTTGAGCATAGCCAGACGTTCAACACCCATGCCGAAAGCAAATCCGGAATAAATTTCAGGGTCAATTTCGACATTTCTGAGTACATTCGGGTCTACCATTCCTGCTCCGAGAATTTCCAGCCAGCCGGTTCCCGAGCAGACACGGCAGCCCTTTCCGTGGCACATAATACATTGGACATCAATTTCCGCAGAAGGTTCGGTAAAAGGGAAAAAGCTGTTTCTGAATCTTGTCGGTCTTGCGGAGCCGAAATAAATTCTGATAAATTCATTCATTACGCCTTTTAAATCGGCAAATGTAATATCTTTGTCCACAAGAAGTCCTTCAATCTGATGGAAAAGATTGTTTTTTCTTGCGCTTACTGCTTCACAGCGGTATACTCTGCCAGGCGCAACCACTCTTATCGGCGGTTTTTGTGTCAGCATTTCATGGATTTGCGCACCGGAAGTTTGGCTTCTCAAAATGACATTCGGCGCTACTTTTGTATAGAATGTATCCTGCATATCTCTTGCCGGATGGTCTTTGGGTATATTCAGCATATCAAAGTTGAAATATTCTGTTTCGACTTCGGGCGAATTTTCATTATGTACAAGAGAAAATCCCATTCCGTTAAAAATTTCCACAATTTCGTTGATTGTCTGCGTGAGCAGGTGCTCTTTTCCGTATGGTGTGTATGACCCGGGTAAAGTTATATCAATACGTTCTTTTTCCAGTTTTTCATTCAGCTCTTTCTGGTATAGCTGTTGATATTTTTCATTAATTTTTTCTTCAATTTCGTGTGCAATTTTATTGGCTAATGAGCCTATAATTCTTTTGTCTTCATTAGACAAGTCTTTAAGGTTCTTTTTTATGTTATTGAGTTCGCTTTTTCTGCTTAAGAATTCAATTTTTACATCTTCAATATTATCGGTATTTTGTGCATTTTGGATTGCTGCCAGTGCTTTTTCCCGAATATTTTCTAAAGTTTGCTGCATATAAAATCCTCAAATTAATTGCTTCATAAATCAAATTATATTACATCAAAAATCTAACACAAACTTTTATAGAGCAAGCAGTTCAATGCTATATTGCCAAACTCTGTGTACATTATTAAAAAAGTTCGATTTTGTTATGGGAGTCAGAGCCGCCGGTAGCGAGGAGATTCAGATTTTTGGCTGTTTTTTCAACTGTTGAAGCAAGATGAAATTTTATAATACTGCGATGTCTTTTGTAAGGGTAATATACTTCTATGCCGTCCAGTCCGTCTTTGACCATACCTTTAACAAAATGTTCCAGATTAATGCACCAATAGCAGGCGGGATGAGCTAGTACGGCTATACCTCCTGCGTTGTGGATTGCTTCAATAACATTCTTGGGGCTTCTGTTATTAAAAAGTCTTACTATATCAGCTTCTGTTTCTTTCTTTGTTTTTGCGCAATATTGCAACAGCTTTTCATTATTAACGTCAATACCGTAACCGAGAATATGCACAAGGACGCCTTTATACCAGCAGTCAAATTCGATTGCGGGAATGATATTTTCTTTTGAGAGCAGGTCAGTTTTTTTGTAGGCGTCTACAGTATTATGGTCAGCAATAGCAAAATATTTCAGCCCTTTTTTTTGTGCATCTTCGCAGAGTTCTTCAGGAGTCAATTTTCCGTCAGAAAAGCAGGAATGAATATGCAGGTCTATAGTTGTTCCAAAATCAGTCTTTTTTGCATTATTTATAAGTTCAACTATGTTTTGCTTCATCATAAATACCATGTTAATATAAATATGTTTTTTTTTTTGATGAAATTGATTATTTGATTACGGAAACCTGTTAGAGATGGCTAAAAAAGATTTTACATTTTTAAGTATATTTAAAATATTCGCCGAAGGAATAAAGCTGTATTTATTCAATTTTGAAAAATTTACCAAATATATGGCTTTTCCGGTTTTAGGGCAGATAGCCGGTATCGGTATAATTTTTACTGCAACATATTTATTCACACTGGTTGTGCCTAAATTAACCATGATGAATGCAGTGTTTGACAATATATTATTTGTATTTTTATTGCTGCTGTTGATAACGCTTCCGGGATTTTTTATATTTTGCAAGGCATTTTGGGATTATTTGATTGCAATGGCATCATTAAATTCAATGTCGAGTTTTATTATAGAATCCAAAAATAAACTGGAGGATACAGGTATCCATGACGGTCTGATAAAACGCAGAGTTCTTTCATATATATTATTTTTGCTGTTAATCTCCGTTATTTTTGCGCTCGGATCTTTTCCGCTGCTGTGGGGATTGTTTTTAGTCGTTTTTGTATTTATTTCGCTTAGTTTTCAGGTGTTTGCACTTGAGGAAGAAAAGTCCCCGGTTGAGGCGGTTATGCTCAGTATAAATCTTGTAAAATACAACTTTTTGCGTACTGCGCTGCTGCTGGTTTTGTTGGGAATAACTACATATTGGATTGTTCCTTCTCTGATTTGCTGGGGGCTTGATAAAGGTAATATTGCAGGATTTTTCAGTTATCCTGTTGAGCGTTTTATTACGCTGTTGCCGATTAATGAGCTAAACAGCACTTTAATGAGTTCAGGAATAAATTATCAAATTAACAGCGTCAGCGTTTCCAAAGAAATTACGCTCGGTGTAATAGGTATTGTAGTGACTGCATTTTTGCTGCCGTTGAGAAGTCTTTGCTGTACAATGTTGTTCAAAGAATTATTTTCACGGAATTATGCGGGAAAAATTGCTGCCGAACAGGTTGTTAAACGGGCAAAGAATGTTCCTGATGAAGTGTAATTGTATTTGACTATGTTTATTTGTAAGAATTGTAAATCTGTTGATAAATTTGAGCTGATGTTCGCACCGGGCTACAGGGGGGCTCGCAATTTCAAACAGGAATATAATGCAAACGGTGATATTGTAATTACGGTAGACGGGTATACTTTTATACCTGATTTGAATTTTATGAACGGCCATGCCGTGTGCAGGTATTGCGGTCAGATATATATTTGGGATTATTCAACCGGCATATAATTTTAAAAGTTATAAGATAAAGAAAAGGCATTATTTAAAAATAATGCCAGGTTAATGGTATATATTACATTACGTCAATAGAATATTATTACTGCACCCCGGGTTCCTTTTTTACCGCCGGAAGGGCTGCAGCCGGGAACGGTCGATTTTATTGAAGAACCATCGCCCCCTTTGCCGTATTGGGAGAGTTTGGACAGACCTCCTTTAGTTCCTTCATAGGAATTGTTTTCAGAGCAGCTTTCGTATCGTCTTATATGTTTGCCGCCCAGGCCACCGGCTGCTTCAAGAAGGACACCGGAGGTATTTCCGTTGTCGAGGTGCCCGTTATCGGTTCCGTCATTTGACTCGCTGTAACCGCCTTTTTGTGCTCTGACAGTTGTAGTTCCGCCATCTGTTCCGGCTTCTCCGTTGAGTCCTGCACTGCCGCCGGCACCTGTTGTCATAGTGACAGGCCCTTTAATGTTTCTGAAGTAACCCATTTTGAAGTTTCCGCCCTGGCCGCCTTGACCGACATCTATCCATTTTTCAGTGAATATGATATAACCTGCGGAGCCGTCTTGGGCATTAATTTTTGGATCTGTAGTATGTTCATTGCCGGCCGTACCGTTGGGCCCGTCATGGCGTCCGCCGGTAACTCCGTCCCCGCCGACTCCGTGTTCACCGAAGGCACCGCCTGTACCGCCTTTTAAATTAATGTTTTTCAGGCCGCCAATAGAGATAGTTGTATTATTTGCATCTCCGGCTTTAATGGAACCGATTGGTGTTGATGGTGAGCCGATGCCGGTATTTTTTTCACCGAATTTGCCGACTGTATAATGTATGGTCGAGGCTGCATCGCTCCATTTTGCGCAGCCGGCTTGTTTTTCGCCTGTGTGGTATTCATAACAGTTATACTGACCGGGCAAGTGACCGCAGATTCCACGGGCGGCGAGTTCTCTGATAAGTGTAGCTGCGCTGCAAGCATCGCCTTGATTGTTTTGATTGACTTTATCAGTCCGATATTTAAATACCGGAGATTGAATATTTGCCGCAATGCAGCCTTTTTCTTTTGCTGCCTGTTGTATTTGAGTATTTGTACATACTGACGGAACAGAATGTGAAGGTATTTTTACTTCGCATGCTGCTGAACCCGCATCAGGCATGAGACAGATTCTTTCACTTGTTTTTGTTCCGTTGCCTCCTTCGCCTCCAAAGTGTGCTGCACGGCAGTGTCTGTTGTTGTCGCCGGTAACTCCTACGGGAACCCAGTCGACACCGCATGCATAACTTAGACCTGTGTTGGAGACTTCTTTGTTTCCACCGTAACACTTGTACTCTCTTTTATATTTCAGCCATGCTGTAAAACCGCATCCGTAAGCTGCCTGATATGGCGACGGGCCGCATTGACTTATGCCTTGACAAGACCGGGAATTATAACAATTCGGTTCAAAGCCGCCGTATAAATCCTCACTATAGTATAGTTGGTGAGAATTGCGAGGATGTCCTTCAGGATATCTGTAATCAACTGTATCCGGATGAATGGCTATTGGTGTTTGACCGGCATTGACTGCTCCGTAAACGCAGTCACTGCGTTCTGAGCTGTGCCGTTTTAAAGTTTCGCCGGCATTCCATCTTGGAGGCATGAATGAACAGGAGTAGGATTCTTTTTTTGTGGTGCATTTGCCGTATTTATCACAAATTTCAACATCTCTGTAACAAGTATTGAGTGATTCGTAACAGTATGGATTGTCATAGTAGTAATCATCCTTGATACATGTATCATCTGTTACACAGTTTTTAGAATGTGTATAGTGGTCATAGTTTCCGGGATATTTTTCGCAATATCCGTTGGACGAACCACCGCCCGCAGAAGATGCTTCTATGTACAATGCTCTTCCTGGTACATATTTTCTTGTTCCTTCAACATCATCTTTTCCGCCTCTGATTTCTTCTGTTTTATCACCGCATTTTGTACCGGCTCCGCCTCCGCCGCCGCCGACTGCTAATATTAACAGTTCGTTAGCTCCTTCCGGCGGGTTAAATGTGCAGTTTTCTTTTGTGCAGTAGAAAACTCCATGGCTTTTCATGAATGAAAATAATTGTCTGGGGTGTTTTCTGTTGGTAATTGCCGGAAGAAGTGCCATGATAACCAGCACAAGCACCAGCATTGTCATCAGCATTTCTAATATTGAGTATCCTCGGGATACTAATCTGGTTTTTATTCTTTTCATACGTTATCCATTCTCTCTAATAAAGTACCAATACTCTTGAATCCCCGCCTCGGTTCACCGCAAACAGATGAGACCCGAAGTATACAAACTCTGAATCTCTTTTGATATCTTTTACTTTTCCGAGTCTCGGATAGTACATAAAAGTATGCGAGCCGTCATTATAGTTGCAGTTCATAAGTTCTGCATTCTGAGCGCAAATATCTACATGAAATTCCGATGAACCGTGGGGAGGTTTGAATTCACATGAATTTTTCTCTTCTTTAGTCAGGATTTTGCCTTTCTTTGTGCGGTAAGTTTCTATATATTTTCCATTAGACATATAGCATTCATAACTGCCGTGAACCTGATATTCGTGTTTGTCAATTTTCTTTTTAAAATATGGTACTGAAAGACAGGCACAGATTCCTATTATTAAAATTACGATAAGTGCTTCTGCAAGCGAAAAGCTGTTTAGTTTTATTTTCAATCGGAAATCTCCTTTTTTAATTTTCAATTAATAAACAATACGAATCATATTTGCTCCGGAGCAGAACGTTCCGCTTAATTTTAAATTTTCTTGTTTATAAATATCCATTGATTTGTACAGCTCAGGAACATTATTTTCGCAGCTTACAGTTTGGACGGTATGTTCAGTAATATCGACTCTGCCGCTGTCTATGTATTCTCTTTCATCGTCTACCAGATAAGGATTTTCTTCATAAATCCTGTATTCTGTTTCTTCATCATCGTTCGTAATACCTGTATAGCCGGTATTTTCAGTTTGAGTTGAATTTATTGTATCTTTTTTTACAAAGGTCAGTGTTCCTACATTGATAGCGCTGAATGAAGGGGTAATTTCGTCATCGAAATAGAACAGAAAGTGTTTTGCTTTTGCCGGAGGAACGAATTTGCATGGCATTTGTTCTTTTTTGCAGACCCATCCGCCGACAGGGCCGTGCTGATATACGGCAAGTTTTCTGTTTCTTTTTGTTATGACCGGCATTGTCGCAACTAATATTAGAGAAGTGATGAGTAAAATCATCAACGCTTCAGCCATTGTGAAAGCCGGTTTTATATTGGATTTTCTGTATTTTGAAAATATTACGCTAATTGAACGGGAGGGGAGGGCTAAAAGTCTTGTTATGTAAGGATTTCAAAGTGTTTTTCATTTTCATACACCAGTTTCTTGATTTAAATAATTTACTTTATTATAACGTATTTTTATTTTTGTGCAAGCTTAATTTACATCTTTTGAGTATTATAAATGTATTTTTAAGTATTTATTAGATAATATAATTGCTATGGCATTTGAATCTGGAAAAATCCTGTATTTAATTTTTTTTTCTATCGGGTTAAAATGTTAAACGTTATGAGGAGTTAAGATTATGCAGTACAACAGAGCTTCTTACCTGAATACGAGGCGTGATGCCTGGGTAGAGATAAATCTGGATTATATAGAAAAAAATATACTGGAGCTTAGAAAATTTTTGAAACCAGATGCAAAATTATTTGCTGTTGTAAAAGCTGATGCTTATGGGCATGGCGCTGTTATGATTGCTCCCGTGCTTTTGGCTTCCGGCGTGGATTTTCTTGGTGTTTCTTCTATTGATGAAGGAATGCAGCTGCGAGAAGCTAAGATAGATGCTCCTATTCTTGTATTGGGTGCTGTACCCGTCTGGTCTTTTGATTGGGCTGCTGCTAATAATATTTCTGTTTCTATATTCTCTGACGAACATATTGAGGCGTGCAGGCTTACTTATGAAAAGACAAAAATTAAAACAAAAGTGCATGTAAAAATTGATACCGGTATGAACAGAATCGGTGTTCGTCCGGATAAGGCTGTTGAATTTATAAAAAAAGTTCAAAATTGTGATTTTTTGTGTCTTGAGGGAATATTTACACATTTTGCCAGTGCAGAGGAAGAGGATTTGACTGAGATTCAATACGAAAAATTTGAAAAAATTGTTTCTTCGGTCAATACAGAAGGACTTTTGATTCATTGCTGCAATACTGCTGCGCTCATAACTTATAAGGATATGAAGTACAATATGGCTCGTGCGGGAATCGGGATATACGGATTGCAGCCGGATTTGTTTCCTGAAGCGGTCAAACCGGAGTTGAAACAGGTAATATCTTTACGGGGAAGAATTACTAATATTCACACGGCACACAAAGATGAAGGCGTCAGTTATTCGCACAAGTATATAACTTCCGGCGAGACAAAGATTGCCACTATTCCGATAGGCTATGCTGACGGTGTTTCAAGACGGTTATCAAATAAAATTTTTGGTATTATTAACGGGAAAAAAGTTCCTCAAATCGGTAACATAACAATGGACCAAATGATGTTTGACGTAAGCGGGGTTTCTGTTAAAGAGGGGGATATTATTACTCTGCTCGGTGAGGATGGAGGCACTTTTATATCTGTTGATGAATGGGCCGGGCTTTTGGGGACAATTAATTATGAGCTTACGTGTGCTTTAAAAGTAAGGCTTGCCAGAGTTTATACCAGATAAATATTAAAAATTATTAACCTTGTGAAACTTTTTTTCTCTCCTCTCGTCTACAAAAAAGAAAAGAGAGGAAACTGGAATGGGAAGAGTTGTAGAGACATTTGACGAGCAGGATAGAATACTGTCGGAAGATGAGGATAGAAAGCTGATTCTTGGCGATGATTCCGGCGATGAAATGACGTTTAATACGATAGTTAAGAAAAATGATTTGTTACAAAACTATTTAAAAGATATTGGCAGAATAAAACTTTTAAAGAGCGACGAAGAACAAAAGCTGGGGAAAACAATTAAAGAAGGGGAGAAGCACAAAGCCGAAATCGCCAAGAAAAAGCTTATTCAGGCAAATCTCAGACTGGTCGTGAGTATTGCAAAAAAATATATAGGTCAGGGCGTGTTATTTATGGATTTGGTGCAGGAAGGTTCTTTAGGGTTAATCAAGGCTGCAGAAAAGTTCGATTATGAGCGTGGTTTCAAATTCAGTACTTATGCAACCTGGTGGATTAAGCAGGCAATAGTAAGGGCTATTTCCAATCATTCCCGTACCATAAGAATTCCCGTGCACATGTCGGATAAAATCAGACTTTATAAAAAGACTTATGCCGAATTGTCTGCAAAGTTCGGGCGTGATCCGAGTGATGAAGAAATAGCAAAGGGGCTTGGTTTAAGCAAAAAGAAGTTTGAAAATATAAAACAGGCGATATTTAAAGACCCGATAAGTTTAGATACGCCGATTGCCGAGGATTTGGTGCTTGAAGATTATGTTCCGGATGAAAGTTACAAATCTCCTGACAAAAAAATTCAAACAGGATTTATGTACAAAGATGTCATGTCTATGCTGGACACTCTAAGCGACAGGGAAAAATGTATTCTTATCAACAGATTTGGATTAAATGGTACGGGGAAGAAAACTCTTGAAGAAATCGGGCATAAACTTGG
>CASDVD010000070.1 GCA_949284155.1 uncultured bacterium
ACCGTTTATGCAATATCTCATTCCTCCTTTTTCTTTTGGCCCGTCGTCAAAAACGTGACCGAGGTGTGAATCTCCGATACTGCTTCTTACTTCTGTTCTGTACATTCCGTGAGAACCGTCAATTTTTTCTTTGACTGCGTCATTATTTATAGGATGTGTAAATGAGGGCCAGCCGCAGCCTGCATCATATTTGTCTTTTGATGAAAAGAGCGGTTCACCGGTTACGACATCTACGTATATACCGTCGGCAAAATTGTTTTCGTATCTGCTTGAAAAAGGGCTTTCCGTTGCATTTTGCTGTGTGACTCTGTATTGAATATCACTTAATATTTCCTTTAGTTTTTCTTCGGCTGGTTTTTTATATTTTTCATATTTTAGTACCGGAGTCAGGTCTATATGACAATATCCTTCTGGATTTTTTTTCAGATAATTCTGATGATATTCTTCTGCTTTATAAAAATTTTTCAAAGGTGCGGACTCTGTTACAATCGGCAGTGCATATTTTTGTGCTTCTTCTCCTATTACTCTGTCGATTATTGTT
This sequence comes from uncultured bacterium, assembly GCA_949284155.1. GTDB lineage: Bacteria > Cyanobacteriota > Vampirovibrionia > Gastranaerophilales > Gastranaerophilaceae > Spyradomonas. The sequence continues at coordinate 542 of CASDVD010000070.1, forward strand.
TTATCAGAGCTCTCTTTGTAGTAGATTCCTGTTCTGTATTGAGTGCCTGTATCATTTCCCTGTCTGTTTAAAATTGTCGGATTTATTATGCTGAAAAAATGATGCAAAATTTCTGAAAGCGAGATTACATTCGGATTATATTCAATCATTACTGTTTCAGCGGCTCCGGTTTTCCCTGTTATGACCTGATTATATGTCGGATGTGCAATTTTACTGTTTGCATAACCGGCCTGAGTTGAAAGAATTCCGGGAATTAGCGAAAAATATGCTTCTATACCCCAGAAACAGCCGCCTGCAAGATAGATTTTTTTTGTAAAACTTTTTTTTTGCTGCTTTTTTATGCTGTAAGCACCTCCGAGTATTAGTGCACCTCCGAGCAATAAAGTTGCCGCAATTAGCATCTTTTTTGATATCTTCATAATATCTCCTAAAATCTCTTGTCTTTTATGATGTTACTGCCTTATTCTCTTTATAACAACAGTAATATAGAATCCCAACTGTATAATTAATTTCCTGTTTCTCTTTAGGTACAATAATGGACAAAATATCTTCTGTACCCTCTTTGTCAATTTGAGCTATATTTCCTGTATGAAGCCTGCCGTCTTCATTAATAACAGATGATGTTAGTTCCTGATTGTTGAAGTAACCCCTTATAACAGAGGGACATTTTAACAGTAATTCTCCTGTTTGAGCTTCAACCTTTGCTTCAAAACTTTGAAGCGGTTTTCCGACAGAATCAAGCACTTCCCTTTTATCAATATTAACAGACACAACAGGACTCGTTTCCGAAAGGCCGCAACCTTGATATATTCTTATCCTGCATAATATATAAATAACCGGTTGTGTAATAATGTTACGATTGTAATTATTCAGAGAATTTGTCTTTATATTTAGGCGTTTTATTGAGGATTTGTTTCATTTTTCTTTTGTTGTCATAGGAAGAAGGAATCCACTTATGTTTTAAATGGTTTAATTCTCCTTTTTTTCTCATTTGCAGAAGAATAGTGTCTACATCATTTCTTAGATTATCAGATTCAGGCCCTTTTCTGAATGCGATAGCGTATGCTTCATTTGTGAATTTTTGCGGCAAAACTTTAAACTCAGGGTTCTCCAAAGCTAAACCTACGAGAATGGCCTCATCTGCGGTCATTGCATCTGCTTTGCGTTCTTTCATTGCTTGAATACCGTCCTGATAGTTTCTGTATCCATGAACAATTGCCTCCGGTGCAAAGTAGCGCAGTGTCCTTTCTCCGGTTGTATTCAAAATTGTAATAACTTTTTTTTCATTTAATTCTCCGATGGCACGAATAGGACTTGTTTTACGTACTAGTAAAGATTGGCCGGTAATATAATACGGAACGGAAAATGCAACAACAGACTCTCTTTGCGGAGTGATTGACATTGTTGCTATTATCATATCGACTTCGCCTGAATTAAGTTTTGAAATTCTGTTATGCTGATTGACCTGTTTAAATGAGACTTTTTTTTCGTTTCCCAGCAGTTGTCTTGCAATCATATGTGCTAAATCAATATCAAATCCTTTTAATCTGCCGTTTTCATCGACATATCCGAACGGGCGTGAATCATATTTTACTCCGACAATAAGCCGTCCTCTGTCTTTAATTTGTGTTAAAAGATCATTGTCTTTCTCTTCTTTGCTGCAGCCGGAAGTTAGAAAAAGCGAGAGTAATATTAAACATGAAAAAAATTTTTTTATCATAACTTATTTATCCTTCATAACATTATTTCATAAAAAGAACCACCGGCAAACAATAATTGCTGCAATTATCCCGGTAATATCGGCAAGAAGTCCAGTGATTAGGGCGTGCCGGAATTTTTTAATACCTACTGCTCCGAAGTATACAGAAAGTACATAAAATGTGGTCTCCGAGCTTCCGACCATGACAGCGGCCAGTCTGGCAGCATAAGAATCAGGCCCCCATTTTGAGACTATTTCTGATAACATACCCAATGCAGCACTTCCGGACAGAGAGCGGACTATCATTACCGGAAGTATATCAATCGGTATTTTTAAATATTCCAGAATATGTCCGGTTGCTTTTTGGGCAAGCTCTATTGCGCCGGATGCACGCAGCATTGTGATGGCAACAATGATTGCAATCAGGTATGGCAATATGTCAACGGCTACTTTTAGCCCGCTTTTTGCTCCGTCAGTAAATGTTTCATACACAGGTACTTTTTTTAATATTCCATACGTTAATATAATAATTATCATCGCAGGAATAAGCCATACAGACATAATATCAATTATTATTTTTATCATCTGTCAGCCTTTCCTGTTTTTTGAGGCGGTGATATTTTTTCAAGAATTTTAACTATTATAAGTGCAGATAAAAAAGCGATAGTTGTCACAATAAGTGCCGGTATAATTATAACAGAAGGGTTTTTTGAGCCGAATGCCGCCAGCACTGCAATAACTGTTGCCGGTATTACCTGAAATCCCGCTGTATTCATTGCAAGAAGTGTGCACATCGAGTTCGATGCCGAGGTTTTGTCTTTGTTAAGTTTTTGCAGTTCTTCCATTGCTTTTATACCCATCGGAGTCGCTGCATTGGAAAGACCGAATGCATTTGCTGTGAAATTCATTGCTATATCTGCTATAGCCGGATTATTTTTTGGTATTTCAGGGAAAAGAAGTTTTGCAGCCGGCGTTAAGAATTTTGCTATGAGAAGTATTAATCCTGATCTTTCAGCTATTTTCATAATGCCGAGCCAGAATGCCATTATTCCGGCCAGATACAGTGCAACTTCAATTGACTTTTGCGTGCCCTGTATCATTCCGTTTAGCAGTGCCTGCATATTGTCGGTGGCTGCAGCGCATACTACAGAAATTAAAATTAGAAAAAACCAGATATAATTCATAAACTTATGATTACAAATTAAGAATTATCTGGCAATTGTTTAATATTATTTAATTATTGACTCCGAATCCAAACATTGCAAAGTCGTATTTTACCGGGTCTTTAGGGTCATACTGTCTGAGCGTTTGCATCAATTCTTCGACAGCCTTATAGTCGTTTTGTTTTCTGTTTAATATCCCCAGGCTGCGTGAAACTTTTGCGACATGAACATCAAGCGGTATCATAAGTTCTGACTTGTCCATAAACTTCCATATCCCTAAATCTACACAACCGCCCCTGACAAACCATCTTAATAACATATGTAAACGTTTACAAGCACTGTTCTTTTCAGGATTCGGAAGCAGATGGTAGTATCCTTTTGTAACAGGCAGTTCAATCTTAGAATAGAAATAATCAACTGCTCCTTGCAAAGATTGTCTTATACCATTTTGGCGGTATCCATGCTCAAACAGCTCTTCAAGATTTTGTCCGGATTTGTATAAATCTTGCAGTACTAAAATTATTTGTATAATGTCTATACCTGTAGAAAATCTATAGTCAAAATCATCAAGTTCTTTGTTCTTCTTTTCAAAATTCAATATAAAATTTAAAGGCTCATTGTTCATTTTTTCAAACAATACATTCAGCTTTTTTATAAAAACTTCTCTTTTGCCGTATGCAAATATTGAGGCTAAAAAGCCGGCAATTTCAATATCTGCTTTTTTGCTGAATCTGTGAGGAAATTGAATAGGATCATCAGGGATGAAGTCAGGAGTCTCATATTTTTCTGCCAGCTCATCCATATATGTCTTTGTGTTCATCTTAGTTTGTCAAAATACTCCCTGATTATTTTTCTGCACTCTTCTTCCATTATACCTCCCGTTATATTAATTTGAGAAGGCGATAGAGTCTGCATTTCCGGTAATGCTGAAAATGCTCCGTAAACTGTGTCATAGGCGCCGAAAAAAAGGTTCTTAAATCTGGCCTGCATTATAGCCCAAGCGCACATCGGACAAGGTTCCAGCGTTACATAAATATCACAATCATTCATTCTCCAATTTTTAAGTATTCCGGAGGCTTTTCGGATTGCTTCTGTTTCTGCATGGGCTGTGACATCTTGATTTGCTTCTTTCAAATTATGAGCGGAAGCTATTATGTTTCCGTCTTTTACTATTACAGCTCCGACTGGCAAATCGTTGCCGGATTCTCGGGCTATTTTAAGTGCTTCTTTCATAAAATTCGGATTCATTATTTCATGATGGTGTAAATATTGTGCGTTTTGCAAGAGTTTTTGTAAATTTATGTTAATTTAGTACATATTTTTATAAAGTTTTGACCCTAAAAAGCCGATATAAATATTGCAGGGAATAAAATCGATAAGGGATATTTATGGAATACTACCTCTGGCCCGGTGCTTATAACTTTAAAAAAGAAATTTCTGTTCTTTTGAAATTTTTAAAAGAACAGATAGATTTAATTTTAAAGAAAATCGAAGAATTGGACAGCAAAATCTAGACCGCAGCTTTCATTCCATGATAAATTTGAATTGTGAAAAGCGGAGCTGACAAAAAAAGTCATATTCAAGAGCATATTCATATTTGTATGGCATGTGATGACAATTATGCCATGCATTGTGCCGTAACTATTGCTTCTGTTGTTGAAAATGTTTCGAAAAATTGTTTTTTGCATTTTTATGTGATGAGTTCCTCTCTTTCTCTTAAAAATAAAAAAAGATTGGAAAAAAGTTTGTCCCGTGCTGCTGGTGAGGCTGATATACGATTTGTTGACGTAAAGAAGAATATGTTCTCAAATTGTCCGGTAAGAAGTGATTTCCATTTGACAGTTGAGACATATTTCAGATTAAAAATGGCTTCATTTTTTTCGGAACTGGATAAAATTCTGTATCTGGATTCTGATGTCGTTGTTTCAGGTGATATTTCAGAACTGTGGAATATGAATATTGACGGGGCATATCTGGCATGTGTTCCTAATCTTTATTCAAACAGGTATAAAAAAATATTTTCTGAATATGTACAGTTTGATGAAACATTTCAGTATTATAATGCCGGCGTTATGCTGGTAAATCTTGCAAAATGGAGAGAAGATAGTATTGAGTCTGCTTTTTTTGAATATATACAAAATTATGGCGACACTTTATTGTATGCTGATCAGGATGTGTTAAATTGCGTTATTAACAGAAATATAATTTATCTGGAAGATATCTGGAATGCTCAGTTTTTAGGCTATAACACGATTCCTGACAATGCGAAGGTAATTCACTTTATTTCAGGTTCTAAACCGTGGAATACATATTTAAATGTGCCTGAGTACCGTCTTTATTATAAATATTTGAAAAAAACAGACTGGCGGCCGGTTATTCCTTGTATGAAGCTGAAGTTGTTTGTTAAGAGCCGGTTATCTTCTTTGCATAATCTCGCAAGCCTGATGAAGATTAACCTTTTTTACTCACAAAAAAGATTTTTTGTATGGGGCGCCAGCTCTTTTATGGAAAAATTGCTTTCTGAGTATCCTGCCGGTTTTTTTAAAATAGATGGCTTTATTGATTCTGATGAACAAAGACAGGGAAAATTGTTTTGCGGCTGCAAAATATATTCTCCTGATGAGATTTCCGGACTTCATCCGGATATCGTTGTTTCCGGTGTGGTTAATAATCCGAATGTTGAAAATATAATTGAATCAACGGTAAAAAATTCAGGTGCATCGTTGATAAAAGGTTTTTTTGTTAAACAGAGGTGAAATATGAAAAGCGGAAAATATTATTGGGAACAAAAGTTCGAAGAGACGAAAACTTTATTTGAACAGCGTCCTGAGTGGATGAAAGATTATGATAATGATATTCCATCGGCAGCCTTTATTAAAGGTTTGATTGCTGAATATAAACCTGAAAATATTCTTGAAATAGGTGCTGCTGCCGGTTGGTCTGCATATTATATTCTTGAAGAAGCTCTCAGACATTGTGATGCCGGGTTAACTTCCGTTGATATTGATACAAAATTATATTACGCACCCGAAAAGAAAATCGGCTCTGCTTTTGATGAAAATAATCCTTATTTTTATGACAAATGGAATCTTGTTACAAAAAAATGTTCTTTAGAGTATTTAGCAGATTGCAGTGACAAAAAATATGATTTTGTATTTATTGATGCGAGTCATTTTCATCCCTGGGCTGCGTTAGATTTTCTGGCAGTTTTGCCGTTTTTAAAAGAAAAAGCTGTTGTTGCATTTCATGATGTGTTCTTGAATAATATTTCTCTCGGGCTCCGGTCTTCTTTCTGGCATCCTGACAGCTGTGTAACTGCGGCAGATTCTAATAGAGGGCCTTATGTTTTGTATAAATTTTTGGAGGATGAGATGACACTTTCTTATGATGAGCATTCTCCAAATATTGCTGCATTGGAATTTAGCTCTCAAAAGATTGATAAATATTTGAGAAAAATTTTGTATTCTTTAAAATTGCCTTGGGAAAAGATTATTATTTCTCAGCAAGATACTATGCGGTTTTATTCTTTATTAATCAGATATGTTAATTTTATAGAAAAATATTTTTCTTGCGAATGGGCTGAAAAGTTTTCAGATGTAATATTTTCTTCCTTTAAAGATTTTGCTGATTCTTTGAGTAGCAATTCTGAATTTGAAAAAATATTAAGACGTCTGGAATTGCTTTATATTGCAAAACCGGAGTCAAGGATAATCTTCTGGGGGGCAAGTGTATTTCTTGAGTCTTTTATACAAAAAAGTAATCTAGATAATTATAATATTATTGGTGTGATTGATAGGAATTTATCTAAAAAGGGGCAAAAAATATCCGGATATGATATTTATCAACCGGAAGATATAAAAGAATTAAAACCGGAAGTCATAATAAGCTCGGTAGTGAATCATAAGGATATTAATAAATATATACGTTCTTATCTTAAATCTGTTGATTATGATTGTATGGTGCTTTAGCTGTATAATTTAAATATGAAAAAATTTATTATAATCCTGATAAACTTCTATCAAAAACTATCATCATTAAAACCTCCGGTCTGTCGTTTTTATCCTACCTGTTCTGAGTATATGAAGCAGGCGGTTATTAAATACGGAGTTTTAAAAGGCGGTTTTTTGGGCATAAAAAGAATTCTTAAGTGTCATCCGTTTCATCCCGGCGGATATGATCCCGTGCCTTAAAATAAGAAGAATGCGGCATTATATGCCGCAGACATAATGATTGTTTTTATAGAGGTTGTTTATTAATGTAC
>CASDVD010000071.1 GCA_949284155.1 uncultured bacterium
ACTAATTCCGGTTCCAGTGCGAATTTGCTGGCTTTGTCCGCTTTGACATCGCATAAATTGGGAGAACGCAGATTAAAAAAAGGTGATGAAGTTATAACTGTTGCCGCAGGTTTTCCCACTACGGTGAATCCTATTATGCAGCATGGGCTTATACCGGTTTTTGTTGATTGTGAAATAGGTACTTATAATATTGATGCTGCTCAAATAGAAAAGGCAATAACAAATAAAACCCGTGCAATTTTTATTGCTCATACATTGGGGAATACTTTTGACCTGGACAAAATATCTGAAATATGCGAAAGGTACGGTTTGTGGCTCATCGAGGACAGTTGTGATGCATTGGGTGCGGAGTATAACGGGAAAAAAGCCGGCACAATAGGTCATATAGGTACGTATAGTTTTTATCCCGCTCATCATATAACTATGGGAGAAGGCGGTGCTGTTGTTACTAACGACAAAGACTTATACCGTATAATTCTTTCATACAGAGATTGGGGAAGAGATTGCTGGTGTAAACCCGGAAAAGATGATACCTGTAAAAAGAGATTTAAAACCCGGCATGGAAATTTACCATTCGGGTATGACCATAAATATACATATTCGCATGCCGGATTTAATCTCAAAATTACAGATTGGCAGGCGGCGCTTGGGCTTGCGCAATTAAAAAAGCTTCCGTTTTTCCTGAAAAAAAGGACACAAAATGCGCAGTATTTGACAGGTAAGCTTTCTGATTTGCAGGATTGTTTGATTTTGCCTGTTATACATTCAAATGTGAAGCCTTCGTGGTTTGGGTTCCTTATATCTGTTAAACCGGAGGTGAATTTTACCAAACAGGAGCTGGTTGAATATCTGGAAAAAAACGGTGTCGGCACAAGACAGTTGTTTGCCGGCAATATATTGAGGCAGCCTATGTTTGTTTCTAATGAATTTGAGCTGAGGATTATGGATTCGGATATTATAAATTCAAAAAATTTGAATGAAGAACATTACAAACTTCTGCCTAATACGGATTTTATAATGAATAATACCTTTTGGGTCGGTACATTCCCCGCTTTGAGTGAAAAAGAACTGGACAAAATTTCAGACGAAATACACAGATTTGTTGAAATGAAAAAATAATGAAAAAAAAGATTTTACTGACAGGCGGCAGCGGTTTTATTGGTAGAAATATAAAAGAAAGTTATCTCGGACAGATATATGATATTTGCGTTCCGTCGCATGCTATGCTGGATTTGGCAAACAGGGATTCTGTTGCGAAATTTTTTAATAACACGCATTTTGATGTAGTGGTTCACTCTGCAGCCAGGGCCGGACATAGAAACTCAAAAGATTCTTCAAATGTTTTTTACAATAATATGCTGATGTTTGAAAATTTAGTTTTTCATTCCGGAAAATATGATAAATTTATAAATCTTGGTTCAGGTGCAATATACGATGTATCGCAGAATATTACAAATGCTGATGAATCTTATATTTATAAAAAAATTCCTACTGACGAGCTGGGGCTTTGTAAGTATGTGCAGCAAAAGAGAATTGATGAGTTGGAAAATTTTGTTAATTTGAATATTTTCGGAATTTTCGGAAAATATGAAGACTGGGAAATACGTTTTATTTCTAATGCTGTTTGCAAATCTGTTTTTAATCTGCCGATAACCCTGCGTCAAAACAGGAGATTTAGTTATGTATATATAGATGACTTGATGCCGATTTTGGAGTATTTTATAGAAAGTGTACCAAAATTTAATTCTTACAATATAGTTCCGGATGAAGGCATTGAACTATTGGATATTGCAAAAATAATAGAGGAAAAGTGCGGAAACAAAAACGGAATTGAGGTGTCTAAAACAGGATTTGGCTTTGATTATACAGGTAATAATGAGCGTTTAAAGTCTGAAACGGGAGTTAAATTTGAAGATATAGAGCTTTCTATTGAAAGATTAATAAAATATTATGAATCAAACAAAAGCCTTATCGATAAAAATCTGCTGTTGTATGATAAGTAGAAGAACCTGAATAAAAGTGAGGGTAAAGAAATAATGAACCAACTGGAAAAGAAAATGGTAAATACTCTGATAGATTTGAAAGAAAATCATCATGTATCGGGTGTTAAAGCAGAGTTTGAAGCGGAGGGGACACGTATTGAAGAGGCTTTGCGCCTGAAGGAGATTGTTACCCGTGCAGGTCTTGAGTTGACGATAAAAATTGGCGGCTGCGAGGCAATAAAGGATATGTTTGAGGCCAGAACAATCGGCGTTAATACAATAGTCGCTCCTATGATTGAGACTGAATATGCAATGAAAAAATATGCAGGTGCGCTGAAGTTTGTATTTCCTGAAGAAGAAAGAAAAGATATTAAATTTTTGATTAATATAGAGACTATTACCGGTTTTGAAAACCTTGATAAAATTCTCAATTCTGCATATTTCCGTGAAATAGACGGAGTCGTGCTCGGAAGAGTTGATATGTGCGGTTCATTGGGGTTGTCCCGGGATGATATTAATACAGAGAAGATTTTTGGTATTGCAGATGTAATATCTTCAAAAGTTCATCAACTGGGCAAAGATATGGTAATCGGCGGCGGGGTTTCCGCTGATTCAATTCCGTTTTTTAACAGGCTGGAGAAAAATTCTTTGTCCAGATTTGAAACCAGAAAAATAATATTTGATGCACAAAAAGCGCTCGCTGATAAAAATGCGGATAAAGGTATATTGAAGGCAGTTGGTTTTGAGCTTATGTGGCTTAGAAATAAAAGAGAATTCTATAAAATGATTTTTGAAGAAGATTCTCAAAGATTGAATCTTCTTGAAGAAAGGTATAAAAAACTTATAGAAGCGGCCGGTGGTTCATATGCGTAATTATATTTTTGATCTTGACGGGACTTTAATAAATTCATCAGGAGAAGTTCTTGCATGTTTCAAAAAAGCATTTGAGCGTGCAGGGTACCCGGTGGATTTGAATCGTTTGAACTCTGATGTTATAGGGCCTCCTTTAAAAGAGATTATTAAACTTATTGCGCCCGAGTTGAAAAATGAGGATATAATAACTTCTGTTATGGAGCATTTCAGGGCAATCTATGATTACGATGAAAATGATATAAGTTTTTTATATGACGGCATTTATGATTTCCTTTTAAGGCTAAAAAATGAGGGGAAAAATTTATTTATTGCAACGTTCAAGCCTCATATTCCGACAATGAGAATTGTTAAAAAGTTCAAGCTGGATATGTTTCAGGATATTTATACTATTGATAAAACGGGTTACCGCCAAACAAAAGAGGAGATGATAACTGATATTTTATCAAGCTATAATCTGAAAAAGTCTGAAACAGTAATGATAGGCGATGCGGCAAGTGATGTTATTGCTGCAAAAAGAGCCGGTGTTACGGCAGTTGGAGTTTTATGGGGGTATGGCTCGGATAAAACTGATTTGAAATTGAATTCAGATTTTATTGTAGAGAAAGTGAAGGAGTTGGAATGCTTAAACTTTCGGACTATATAGCTAAAAGGCTGAAAGAGCACCATTGCGTGAAACATTTTTTTATGGTTTCAGGGGGGGGGGCAATGCATTTGAATGACAGTTTGGGACGGTATATCCCTTATACTGCTAATCATCATGAGCAGGCATGTGCTATTGCGGCTGAAGGGTATTCAAGGGTTAGCGGAAAACTTGGCGTAGTCAATGTAACAACCGGCCCCGGCGGATTAAATTGTCTGAATGGCGTTATGGGTCAATGGACTGATTCTGTTCCGGTTTTGTATATTTCAGGTCAGGTAAAGTATTCTACAACACTTGGTTCTTGCCCTCAGATATCGCTAAGACAACTCGGTGATCAGGAGGTTGATATTATCAGTATTGTAAAACCTATCACAAAGTATGCCGCAAGTGTGACAAATCCTGATGAAATAAAATATCATCTGGACAGAGCCGTGTATGAAGCAATGAGCGGGCGAAAAGGCCCTGTATGGCTTGATATTCCGATGAATGTTCAGGCTGCAATGATAAATGAAGATGACTTGAAATGTTTTAAACCTTGTGAAGAAAATACTTTTGATGTTGATTTGGCAGTAGAAGAAATTGTTGAGAAGTTATCTGTTTCGAATCGTCCGTTGATAGTTGCGGGGCATGGAATAAGACTTTCCGGAATGAAGGAGGTTTTTGAGGAGTTTATAGAAAAAACAGATATTCCTGTTGTCACGACATTTAACGGTTTTGATTTGGTTGATTCATTTAATAAAAATTTTGCGGGGCGAATAGGAACAGTCGGACAAAGAGCGGGGAATTTTGCTGTTCAAAATGCAGATACTATATTGTTTCTTGGTACGAGAAACAATATTCGCCAAATAAGTTATAACTGGGAAAATTTTGCCAGAAATGCATATAAAATTGTTGTGGACATTGATAAAGCGGAGCTTGATAAACCTACATTGATTCCTGATTTGAAGATTAATTGTGATTTAAAAACCTTTTTGCCATCTTTTATAAGCAAATACCGGCATTCAGTTGATTTGTCTTTCTGGACGGATTTTTGCAGGAAAGTCAGGGCTAAATACTCCTTTGAAAATACACCTGAATACAGGCAGGTTTCTGAGAATATTAATGTGTACAATTTTGTGCATAAGCTGACTGAGTTAATGAAAAAAGATGATACACTTGTTGCTGCGAACGGGTCTGCTTGTGTTTGTCTTTATCAATGCGGGGTTGTAAAAAAAGGACAGCGAATATTCTGGAATTCGGGCGATGCATCAATGGGGTATGAGCTTCCTGCCTCAATAGGTGCTGCATATGTCGTACCCAATGTTGTTTGTCTTGCCGGTGACGGCTCAATTATGATGAATATTCAGGAGCTGCAGACAATTGTACATAATAAACTCCCGGTTAAAATTTTTGTAATCAACAACTCCGGTTATTCTTCAATACGCCAAACTCAAAGAAATTTTTTCAACGGACATATGACGGGTGCTTCTGAAGAAAGCGGCGTCAGCATGCCGGATTTTTGTAAGGTGGCAGAAAGTTTTGGAATAAAGTCATACAAAATTGATACTCCGGCTTTAATGAGTTCTCAAATTGAGAAGGTATTAAAAGAAAAGGGTGCTGTTTTGTGTGAGGTTGTTACTGAAAAAGATTACATATTTTCACCAAAATTGTCCGCCAAAAAGCTGGATGATGGTACAATTGTTTCACCATCTATTGAGGATATGTTTCCTTTTTTAGATAGAAAAGAACTGGAGGAAAATCTGCTCTAATGAAATTTTTACCGTTAAATATACAAGGTGCATATTTGATTGAACTTGAAGAATATAGAGATGAAAGAGGTTCTTTTGCAAGGCAGTTTTGCATGAATGAATTTTTGCAAAACGGAATAGACTTTCAAATAAAACAATGTAATATATCAAAGAATTATAAAAAAAATACGTTAAGAGGCATGCATTATCAAAAAATGCCTTATCCTGAAAAGAAAATGGTTTCTTGCCTCAGAGGAAGATGTTTAGACGTATTTGTTGATTTAAGGAAAGATTCTCCTACTTATTTGTCTTGGGAAGCTGTTGAATTATCTGAAAAAGATAACAAAGCTGTTTATATTCCTGAATTATGTGCTCATGGCTTTCAAACTTTGGAAGATGATACCGTGATATTTTATCAGTTGGGAGAATTTTTTAAACCGGAGTATTATAGCGGTATACGCTGGAATGATCCAAAGATAGGTATAAAGTGGTATAAGTGTGATAACTTAATTATGAATGAAAGAGATAAAAATTATGAGTTGTTGTAATAAAAAAGTTTTAATTACCGGTGCAAGCGGTTTAATCGGTAAACAGACCATTGAACCTTTGAGGTCGGCGGGTTTTGAAATTTATGCTTTGACAATTGATGATTCAAACCCTGATATCGGTGTGAACTGGATTCGATGCAATATTTTTAATGAAGAAAGTCTGAAAGCGGTATTTGAATCGGTGAAGCCGCAGTATTTGCTAAATTTGGCATGGTGTACTACAGAAGATTATTTGACTTCTAATTTGAATTTTGATTTTCTGAGCGCAGGATTGAAGATGCTCAAATATTTTTCTGCAAACGGAGGAAAAAGAGCTGTTTATACGGGAACTTGTTTTGAGTATGAATTCAAAAACTCTCCTTTAAAAGAAACTGACAGGATAAATCCTCAGACTGTGTATGCAAAATGTAAAAATTATTTGAAAGAGATTGCTGAATTGTACTGCGAGCAAAATGGGATAGAGTTTGCTTACGGCAGAATTTTTTATGTATTTGGCTCCGGTGAGCATCCTAAAAGGTTGACAGCGGCAATTGTTAATAATCTGAAAAGCAATAAAGAGGTCACTATTAATAATGGCGATTTAATTAAAGACTATATGTATACTAAAGACATTGCAGGAGCTTTTGTGAAATTATTGGATTCTTCTGTCAATGGCGTTGTGAATATTTGTACGGGAAGGGGCATAAGTCTTAGAGATTATGCATTGATTTATGCAAAAAAAATGAAGAAAGAAGAGTATCTTAAAATAAATAAAGAATTGACAAATCAACCTCCGGTTATAGTCGGTGATAATAGCAGATTATCTAATGAAGTCGGTTATAAGTTGCAATATACAACGGAAGAAGCAATAGAGGAAATTATTAATATTAAATGAAATACAAATTCGCTTATATAAATTGCATAGCGGACATGGATGTCAGCAGAGGGTTTCGTGCGTTATCAGTGTCGTATCTCAAATCCGGCATTGATTTATATTTCAATAACAGATTGTCTTATAACATGGACTATTATGAAAGTAATAGTTTCCTTAAGAATCCGGATTATAGTTATGACATTTACCTGATTAGTTCTTTATCTCACAGTTGGAACGATGCATTGCTGTTAATGCAAAAAATACGCAAATCTGCTGCTGATAAAAAAATCATTGTCGGCGGTATGCATATTACTATGCTTCCTGAGCTGCTTCCTGAGGAAGCGGATTTCGGGCTGATGGGCGAGGCGGAGTATTCACTGCCGGAACTTTTGGATTTGATTATCTCTGACAGGATTTCAATACAAAAATTGGAAAAAATAAAAGGTCTCGTCTATAGAAAAGAAGGTGTGCTGAAATTTAATGAAATTGAACGAATCCCTGATGAAAAATTGATTTTGCCTGACAGAAGATATGCGGATGGTGCGCAATTTAATCAATATATTTTATCAACAAGGGGTTGTCCGTATTGTTGTACTTTTTGTTCTTCCAGTAATTTTTGGAAAAAAGTCACTTATTATTCACCGCAGCAAATAGCAGAAGAGATAGAAGAAATAATCAGGCTGAAGCCTGAAACAAAACATATTGCTTTTTATGATGATTTGTTTATCGCAGACAGAAACAGAATGAGGGAGCTTGCAAAAATATTAAGAGAAAGACGGATTATTCCCGGGATTACTCTTTCTTGTTCTGTGCGGGCAAATCTTGTTGATGAAGAGTTGATTTCAATCTTGAAGGATTTGAACGTAATTGAATGCGGATTTGGCTTTGAGAGCGGTTCTGACAGGATTTTGAAGTTGTTGAAGCCGCAGGGAAATTTGAGCGTTCAAAAAAATCTTGATGCTATAAAAATTTTAAAATCTAATGGTATCAGGGTATCTGTGCAAACTGTAACGGGTGTGCCTACTGAAACAGAAAAAGAGTTAACGGATACATTAGAGTTATTGTGTAATTTGATGAAGTCCGGAATGTTGGATTCGGCCGCATTCAATGTGTTAATGCCGCTGCCGGGGACTAAATACTGGGAATGGGCTTTGGAGCATGGGTTTGTACAAAATAGCAATGAGTATGATTGGAACAGGTTAAGGTATTTTGCTGATTACCAATCCAGCAAATGTACTTCTTTTGATGAGTGGTACAAATTAAGAAGAGAAAATGGTTCTTTGTATTTGAATGCTGATTGTATATCGGAGAAAAAATTCTTTAAAATTTTGAAGAAATACAGTGCAATCAGATGTAAAATTTTGAGAAGCAGAGGTACTAAAAACATTTTCTTCAGGATAAAAAGAGAAATCAGACGGATAAAATTACAACTGTTAGGTGGGTATTGATGAAGGTTGCTGTAGTTTATTTAGCTCGTGGTATTGTATACAGCATAGAAGAAACTAAAAGATTTTATAATTCTTATTATGAGCATCCGGCCGGATTTGAGCATGAGTTAATTTTTATAAAAAAGGGTTGGGAAAAAAATCCTGATGAAAAAGAGTTCGATGATTATACGGAACAAAATAGTATAAAAACGGTTCAGATACCCGATGACGGGTTGGATTTGGGAGCATTTTTCAGAATAAGCCGGAAAATTGATGCTGATTATTTTTTGTTTATTGGCACAAATTCTAAAATATTGTGCGATGATTGGCTTTTAAAATTTGTTAATGCAGTAAAAAATGATGAAGAGATAATAATGGCCGGTGCTGTAGGTTCTTGGGAGTCGCCATTCTTTCATCTGGTTCAGCAATTTAATGAACTGAAAAATTCAAAAATGAAAATGTTCAAAAAATTCAGAAGAATGCTCAAATTTTTTGTCGGTCTTTTGTTTATTGATTGGAGAAGATACAGTGTACCTTTCCCTAATTACCATCTTAATACCAGCGCTTTTTTCATTGAAGCAAATTTTTTCAAAAAGTACGCTGAGGGTGTGAAATTTCCTAAAACAAAGATGGATACGTATTTTATAGAACACGGGTGGAATTCTCTTTCAAAATCCGTGCTGAAAAATCATAAGAAGGTTGTAGTTGTTGATTCAAAGGGAAAGGTGTGGCCGCCGGAAAAATGGAATGAAAGCCATACTTTCCGTCATAAGGATGCTAATAATAATGCTATAGTGTATATTAAACGTGCAAAGTTGTATGATGAAGCTTCCGATGAAGAAAAAAGAAAACTGGAAGAACTGGCCTGGGGTAAACATTATTAAAGACGGATTAACGTTGAAAGGATAAAGGAGTTGAATATGAAATCAAAACTCGGTATAGGTCTTGCATTATATAATGATGAAAATATCATAGGCTCAGTTATTGAATCTATACAGAATCAGACATTTCAGGATTTTGTTATTTATGTATTTGATAATAATTCGTCCGATAATTCTTTAAGAATTGTAGAAGAATATCAAAAAACTGATAACAGAATCGTAATTGTTCATAATTCTATAAATATCGGGTTTGCTGCAAATGTGCAAAGATGTCTTGAAATAACAGGCTGTGAGTATGTTTCTTTAAAGTCATCCAATGATATTTTATCTCCTCAATATTATGAAAAATGCATTCAGGTTCTTGAGGAGCATAATGACACTGTTCTTGTATACAGTAAAGGTACAAATGAACAAAAAAATTTTCCGATGATAGCATACGACGATGATGATTTGATGAAAAGACTACTGCGTACTATAGACTATAATTCTTATGGAAATTTGTTATACGGGGTGTACAGGCGAAGCGTGATTGATAAAATTCTACCGATGCAGCCTATTCAGGGTAATGACCATGTCTTTCTTTTTAACCTTGCATTGAATGGCAAGATAAAAATGCTTGATGAAATTTTATATAACCGTAAAATTCCTGACAGAACACAGGAAGGTTATATGAAAATCTGTCATTCAAATCGTTCTCAGATTGCTGATACTGAACCGGATATCAAAGTTCTTGAGATGTTTTTAGGGTATATGGATGTGATTAATGAGTCATATATTAATTTTTCTGATGATAATATTTGCAGGGAAGATTTAAGAGAATTAGTTGCTGCTGCGATTTTTCGAAAATTCCAGAAAAAACTGTTTTCTGAATATAAATTGCTTAAAAAATTTGTAAAAAAACATAAAAATGAAACTTTTATTTTTATTAAATATAAAATAATTTTGGAGAAAACTGACTATTATTTAAAAAAATATAATTTAAAAAAGAAATATATAAAAAAGTCAGTATCTAAATTTTTTAGAAGAGTTGAAGTTTTTCTTGAAGGTGGCAAATAGTTTATTTGTCATATTTTGGCAGATTTTTAATATCTATCCTTTTGTTAAGCTGTTTTGTATCTTTAACCGGTACTGAGTTATATAATTCAGTATACTTTAAATTGAGCTGTTCGTTTTCTTTGATTTGTTCTTCTTGATGTCTCAATTCTGAATAGCAGCTATTTTGTTTCTTTTTGGATAATTTTTTGCATTGATTGATTTTTTTATAGAATTCAGTTCTTCTGTCTATCCAGTATTGTTTCTCCATGTTTTCATAAATGAAGGTGTTTTTTGCTTGTTTGGTAAAGTATTTTTTAAACAGGCTGCATTCATCAGCATACAGCAGTGAAATGTTTCTAATTTTTTTTATCCTGTCGTCATTTGATTTACAGCCAAAAAATTCTTTTGTCTTCATTATTCCTTGTTTTTCAGACAATAAATCAATCTCTTCATCAGTCAGCAAGCGGGGATTAAGATATTGCGGAGGACAAAATTCCGACCATTTAGGGATTGTGCTGCCAAGGGCATAAAAGCCTGAAATATACATGCAAAATACTACAGAAAAAGTTAATATTCTAAACGGTTTCATCTCTTTATCCTAATATTGATTTTATTATAACATGAAGCAGTTTTGTAAAAATATGATATAATTCAATTATTATGAAAAAGGTCTTGTTATTATTCGGTTTAATGATTTTAGCAAATCCTGCTTTTGCGGGAACAAAAGTTTTGGTGCAAAGTTTGGATAATTTTTCTACTGTTTCACCAAAGTATCAAATGTCCGTTAAAGTAGTTGAAACTCATAAGTTCCGCAGCGGTTTTACTTTGGAAAAAGGCTCTGTAATTAAAAGTACTGTTGTTAAAGTTACTGACCCTAAACGTGGTAAACGTAATGCTTATATTGTCCTAAGACCTTCGACTTATACAGTACCGTCCAAAGGTAATCAGGTTCGTTACCTTAAAAACGGACGACTTGAAGCTAAAGTCTATAAAAGTAAGAAACTTAATAAGAAAGAAGCTGCTGAAAAAGGTGCTGTAGGTGTCGGCGGGTTAATGCTTCCCGGTCTTTCGCAGTTGTATTATTTCGGCAAAGGCTATTCGCATCCTCAAAAAGGCAAATCAAGGCTGGCTTCCGGCGGCCGCAGTGTTTACGAAAACTCTCCTTTATCTTATGTTGAAAAGGGAAAAGAAATGCAAATCAGGCGGGGCGAGTATTTGAAGTTAAAATTTTATGATGCGCAAAAACCTAAATGGCAGATTTTCAAAAGATTGTAATTTTAATTAGAATCGATTTTTTCTACTAAAAGTTTTTTGATTCGTCTGTTTTTAAACTCAATAACTTTAAGTTTAAATCCGGCAATAATGATTTCATCATTTAATTTTGCCAGCCTTCCTAATATTTTTTGTACATAACCGGCAATAGTTTCAACCTCAACTTCTTCTTGTTCTATTTCAAAATATTTAAAAAATTCTTCT
>CASDVD010000072.1 GCA_949284155.1 uncultured bacterium
AAAATATAATCTGAAAACCCGCCGGGATGTATATTGGTTTCTTTGAACTGCCGGCACATGGAATAATTTCCGCCTTTGCAGTAATGACATTTTAAACAGGGTATATGATGACCGAGTGCAATTTTATCTCCCTTTTTGAACTTAGAAAAAAGACCGTTCTTTATTTCAACTATTTCACCTACTACTTCATGACCCAGTACTATTTCTTCCGAATGATTTTTGTATTTAACAATGTCAGAACCGCAAAGACCGCAGCCGATTACTTTAACAATTGCGCCTTTTTCGCTGAGTATCGGTTTTTCTCTGTCTTGAACAGTTATATGTTGATTTTCTGCTACTGCTACTCTCATTTTTTTTATTTCTTTTAATTAAACCTTTTTTATAAATATATCACTAAATATAATTTATGAATATAATATTAACATGATGAAGGAATTAAAAGACTATAAGGAAGAAATTTATAAATGTTCACGCTGCGGATTGTGCCAGTCTGTTTGTCCCGTGTATAAAGTCACTCTCAATGAGTGCTCGGTTTCAAGAGCTAAATTTAATATGTTGAACGGTATATTGAGCGGTGATTTAAATCTGAATGACAGGATTAAAGGTTATTTGGATTTGTGCATAGGCTGTAATGCTTGCAAGAATTTTTGTCCCAGCAACATTGATGCACGGGAAATATTCACTGCTGCTAAATATCAATATTATACAGAAAATGAACCGTCAGCATGGGAAAAATTTATTGATTCTTATTTCGTTTTCAAGGCTTGTTTATATGCTGCAAAATTTTCATTTTTCTTTTATCGATTGTTTCGGATTTCATTTGTAGTTAATCTTTTTAAAGATGTTCTGCCTAAACGGCTTCTGTTGTTAGATTCATTAATACGGGAAAACTGTCGTAAACCGGTAAGGACAAAATCTTCCAAATCTTTGCGTGCAATATTTTTTCCGGGTTGTTTTAATTCTTACTTAAACAGTTCGTCCTTAAATTCATTGAAAAAAATTTTTTCGGATTTAGATATTGAGTTTGATGTTAAAAAATTTGACTGCTGCGGTGTAAGCTTTTTAAGCAGCGGGAAGATAGATGAATTTAAGTGCCTTGCACGAAAGAATATTGAAAAAATAGGAGATGATTATGATTTCGTCCTTACTGACTGCGCTTCTTGCAATTTTGTTTTAAAAGAGTATCAAAAATATCTTGATTCAAAACAAGCGCAAGTTTTGGCGCAAAAAATAATAAATGTATCTGAGTATTTGAAAAATTTACGAATAGCTGCTGACCGGCCGATAAAAGTTACTGCTCACAAACCATGTCATGAAGAGTTTGATTTTATTGATATATTGAAAAGAATTGAAAATGTAGAATACGTTGAGGCTGAAGATTTCGATAAATGCTGCGGTTTTTCAGGAAAATTTGCATTAAAAAATCCTGAAATTTCACGTGAAATTTCAAAAAGAAAAGCACAAAAATTTCTTAAAACCGGTGCGGATTGTATTATAACAACCTGCCCTGCCTGTATGTTAGGTGTCAATCAGGGATTGATAGAAAATAAAGCAGCAATGCCTGTTTATAGTCTGCCGGAATTTATTGCAAAATACTGTAAAGTTTTTACGGCTTAATTTTCATGCGGCTGACAAGAGCGGTTGCTATTGCTGAAACTATGAGGCCTACGACCGGCCAGGTATAGTCCGGTTTTGGCGGATTGTAGATTCTTGCTTCCGACTTTGCAATTTCAGAGCGCTGCGTATCGTAGTGGGATTTTGCTATATTTTTTGTCACGTTTGTAGCACCCACGCAATTTGCCGGATAACCTGCATCAGGAATGTAAGATGGAACTATGTTCATTGTAAACTACCTTCTACTACACTATATATTTTTATAAAAACAAATGCAGTAGAAAAATTGCCTAAAATTTTTTTATTTTTTTAATTTTTAGAAATTCAGAAAGTTTGTTTCTTTAAAATAATCCCTTGCGTGCAAGAATAACACCGACAACCGCAGTCAGAACAAGCGACATAATTATTATTATAAAAAATGCAAGATGGTTGGCTCCCATCGGAACATTAACATTCATTCCCCAAAAACTTGCAACCATTGTGGGGATAGCAAGAATAATTGTTACAGAGGTTAAAAATTTCATTACAATGTTTAAGTTATTTGAAATTATTGAAGCAAAAGCATCCATCATACTTTCCAGAATGTTTCTGTGCATTTCAACCATTTCAATAGCCTGTTTGTTTTCAATAATAACGTCTTCCATTATGTCTTCAATTTCTTCATTGTATTCAATGAAGTTTTGAAACCGGTCAATTTTTTTGAACCTGCTTAGTTTTTCAAGAACCCGTCCGTTATCTTTTAGTGCTGTTGTAAAGTAAACCAAACTCTTTTGAACTTCTAATAATTGAAATAATGCTTTATTTTTCATTGTTCTTCTTAAGTCTACTTCAATCCGTTCTGTATGTCTGTTTATGTGTTCAAGGTATCTTAAGTAGAATTTTGTCGATCTAAAAAGTATTTGGAAAAGAAATCTTGTTTTATCGGCGGTGTTAAAGAGTTTCGTCGTATCCTGGTTGAAAAAAGAAATAATCCTGTTTTCTTTTAGTGAAACCGTTACAATATTATGCGGTGTCATAATGATACCCAAAGGCAGTGTATCGAAACTGTTTTCATCTTCCATCATAGGTACGTTAGTGATGATTAAGAGTTTGTCATCATCAATTTCAATACGGGAACGTTCTTCAGAGTCCAGAGAATCTCTTAAAAAATCAGCTTCTATGTTTAAAGCTGCTGCAACATCCTTTATTTCATCAGCAGTCGGTTTAATCAAATTAAACCATGAGCCTTTTTCAAATTCCTCAATAGAAAATTCTTTGAGTGTTTTATCTTCAAGTGTCTTGAATATTTGCAGCATAACGACCTGCTCTTATCTTTTACTTTAAAATTATACACTAACTAAAAAACTTTGTACATTTTGAGTTAAAGAATTTTGAGCGTGTTATAATTTTAGTATAATGGCTGAGTTAACTTATAAAGATGCAGTATCGCAAATAAAAGACAGGTTGGACATTGTTGATGTCGTTTCAAGAAGGGTGATTCTGAAAAAATCAGGAGGAAACTACTGGGGACTTTGTCCGTTTCATAATGAAAAAACGCCTTCTTTTAGTGTTAATCCTCAAAAACAGATATATAAATGTTTTGGCTGCGGTGAAGGCGGCGATGTTTTTAGTTTCCTTATGAAAATCAATAATCAATCATTTTCAGAGGTGATAAAAGAACAGGCTGAAATATTTGGAATTGAATTACCTAAAACACATAATGATTTGAATCAGAGTCTGAAAGCGCAAATGTGTGACGCTCTTTTTTGTGCTGCTGAACACTATACAAAAAATCTTCTCAACGATAAAAACGGAAAAGCATATCAGTATCTGTTAAAACGAGGATTTGGCGATGATGTTATAGCTAAGTATAAATTGGGCGCATCTGTTGACAGTTATGAAGATCTTTACCCAGTTTTATCAAAAAAATTCAGTATGGATATATTGGAAAAGGCCGGTTTGGTCATAAAAAGAGACAGAAACCGGGGGTATGTTGACCGATTTAAAAATCGTTTGATGATTCCGATATTTAATGAAAAAGGAAATATAGTGGCCTTTGGTGCAAGAACTCTGGAGGACGGTCAAAATCCAAAATATCTGAACTCTTCAGAGTCTCTGGTCTACAATAAAAGCCAGATTCTGTACGGATTGTATCAGGCAAAAGAGGCTATAAAAGAAGAAGATTCCATAATAATTATGGAGGGATATTTTGATGTTATTTCAGCACAGGTAAACGGTGTGAAAAATTGTGTAGGTGCCTGCGGAACAGCACTGACAGAAAATCATGTCAGGATTATTTCACGCTATACAAATTCAAGAAAAATTTATCTTGCCTTTGATTCTGACGGTGCAGGTAGAAAGGCGACAGAACGAGGTGCTGAAATTATAAAAGAGGCATTTTCCGGACTCGGTAATATAAAACAGTTCGATGAAAGTTTTTCTTCCGTGAATAACGACAGATACGCATGTGAAATCAGGGTGGTAACTCCTCCTCAGGGCAAAGACCCTGATGAATTTATAAAAGAACATGGCGCTGATGAATATAAAAGTTATGTTTTATCTGCACCGTTATTAATTGATTTTCAAATAAATGAGGTATTAAAAAATAAAAAAGCCTCAATGTCTCCTATTGAAAAAAGCAGCCTTGTGAAACAGGTAATTCCCTATTTAAATGAAATAAATAACAATATAGTCCGTGATGAGTATGTAAAAATAGTAGCCGGTCAGCTTCAAATTGATGAAAATTCTCTGAAAAGCGAGCTTTCTTATAATACTTTCAGCCGGAAAAATAAATTAAGTGAAAAGTATACACCAATTGTTAAGAAAAGTTTAAATATCTCTGAAAAAGCGCAAAAAAATTTATTGTCATTGTATTTAATAAATGAAAGTATTTATAGCATTCAAACTCTAAATAATATATTAAAAAATGTTGAATTTACAAATGATAAGTTAATAATTGTAAAAGATACAATTGACAAATTGTCCCAAAGGATAAATAATGTTAAAGAATTAACTGAAGCCCTGTACACAGAATTTGCCGAGGACAATGAACTCAAAGAGATTATAACAGATTTGATATATTTATCCGACAGTTTTAAAAACCTGTCAGATAAAGATTTTAAGGTAGCTATAAATGAAAATATCGAGACAATAAATTCGTTTAAGCAAAAAGAATTACAAAATCAATTGCGTTCAGAATATAAAAAAGCAAATGATGACGAATTACAAGCAATCCAAATCCAAATGCAACTAAGAGAAAAGATAAAAAATAAGCTAAGAACTGGAGACACCATTAATGAGTAGAAAAAGAATGTCCGACAAGTCACTCGTAAGTATTATTGATGAAGACGAACTTCAAGATGATGTTGGCGGTGACGATTTATTTAGCGAACCCGAAACTATTGTAGCAGAAAATATTGATGTCGTTATCGGAAAATCAGGAGCAATGGCAGCCGATGACATGTATATACCTCAGGGTGATGAAGATTCAGATATTGACGATTCTTCAGAAATTGCAGTGCCAAGAGGCGTTTCTCTTGATGACCCTGTTAGGATGTATTTAAGAGAAATAGGAAGAATTAAGCTTTTAACCGCTGAAGAAGAAATAGATTTAGCCAGAAAGATTATTCAAGGCGGTAATGTCGGGGCTATTGCTAAAAGAAAACTTGTTCAAGCAAACCTTAGATTGGTTGTTTCTATTGCGAAAAAATATGTTGGTCGTGGAATGTTGTTCCTTGATCTTATTCAGGAAGGTAATCTTGGTTTAATAAGAGCCGCAGAAAAATTTGACCATGAAAGAGGCTATAAGTTTTCTACATATGCGACATGGTGGATTAGGCAGGCTATAACAAGAGCTATTGCTGATCAGGCCAGAACTATAAGAATTCCTGTTCATATGGTTGAAACCATAAATAAACTTAAAAAAGTTACAAGAAAACTGGCTCAGGAACTTTCAAGAAAGCCGACTGAAGATGAACTTGCACAGGAAATGAATATTTCTATTTCTAAGTTAAGAGAAATCATTAAAGTTGCTCAAGAACCTTTGTCTTTAGAAACTCCTATTGGTAAAGAAGAAGACTCAAGACTCGGCGATTTTATTGAGGATAAAGATGCTGATGCACCGGTAAAAACGGTTGCACATGAACTTTTAAGAGAAGATTTGGCAGAAGTTTTAAGCGGTCTGTCACCAAGAGAACGTGATGTGCTTCGTTTGCGTTTTGGTATGGATGACGGACGTCAAAGAACTCTTGAAGAAGTCGGCCAGCTCTTTGGCGTTACAAGAGAACGTATCAGACAGATTGAAGCTAAAGCTCTGAGAAAGTTAAGACATCCTAACAGAAGCAAACGTCTCAGAGAATATGTTGAAGTTTAATATTTTATTAGTGCTTTAAATCTAAACAGAAATTTAAAAACCTCCCATAATAAGGAGGTTTTTAATTATAATTAATTAGGCAAAGAGCAGGCAAAGAGGAAATGTAATTCTTTTATTCTCTGGTTATTCTTCCATCGGTCTTGATTTGTATAGGTTTTCCGTTGAAAGATTTAATATAGTCAATTAACATATCAGTTTCTGTTCTGTCGGCTTCTTGTATTCGTTTTTCCGGCGCATGTAAATTTTCCAGGCCTTCTGTACCTCCAAAAAGGTAAGTATTATATGCTACGGTATAGAATTTATCCGTTCTTGGATTTTTTTCATCAATCTTTTCTTTTGTACCGTCATCTTTTATCAGGTAAATATTTTTTACTTTATCATCTTTGCCTATGGTATATTGCAGACCTGCAACCTGTACTGCTCCGGTTCGATGGTATTTTTTTGTTGCTTGAATTGCGTTATTCAAAGAATCAATTATCTCTTTTTCACTGAATTTGTATACATGAACGTGATTGTAATATGGCATCATATCGGAAATTTGGGCATCTGTAATAGGCCCTTTATAGAAGCTTGAACGTATAGAACCTGCATTATTTAAAACTATATCTGCACCGGTATACTTTTTGTATGCATCGCACAGAAAAGAGCTGATAGCATTTTCTTCCAGTGCTTGTTCAGGCAGATTTTTGTAGTCGTTGGCTATTTCGCCTACTACTGCCGGTTTGCCCATAAAGATATTTGTTGCTGTTTTTACAAGCAAACTTTCAGGTGTTTTTTCAATTGATTTTATTTCATTTTGAGCCTGAATAATTTTTCCGTTTTCATCATAAACGACATCAAGTATTCCGATTTCATGTCCGTTTTTGCCGGCCTGCGTAATGATAACAGGCTCGCCTCTTTTCGATGTAAAATAATTTACTCCGGGAATTAATCCGGGAAGCACATCATGTGAGTGGGCGCCATGTATTATATCAACGCCGTTAACCATTTTTGCTAAGGCTGTATCTGCATCAATACCCATATGTGAAAGTACAATAATCTTGTTTATGCCGGCTTTTTCAAATTTATCAACTTCTTTTTGTACTTCTTTTATTGTTTCCGGCAGGCTCATCATTTCGAAATCTTTGCAGAAATCTTTTGTTTCCTGACTGACTCTCATGAATAAATCCGCCGGTGACAACCCTATAATTCCAAATTTTTCCCCGTTTTTTTCTATTATTTTTGATTTTGCGAATCTTCCGGCATTAACATCATCATTAAGTGCACAATTTTCTTTTAATTTTAAATTTAATCCTAAGGATGGAAATTTGTAAGAATCCATTCTTTTTGACAATCCCAAAGAACCTTTCCAGTCAAAGTCATGATTGCCATGAACATTTGCGTCAGGATTTATTATATTCATTATTTTAATAATGAGATTGTTTTTCTTTTCGTTCCCTCCGACGTAGTTATCGCCGCCCAGAAAGACAAAAGTGTCTTTATTGTTATTTTTGTTTTCAGCACGAAATTTTGAAACTTCAGTTTCAAGTTTTGCAAACCCGTCTACATGGCTGTGTAAATCATTAGCGTATAAAGTCTTTATACGTGTTGTTTTTTTTGCAGTTGAATTTTGTGCAGATGTATTTTGTTGGGGAAAAGTTGTATAAACGGGTGGTGTATATGTTTGTTGTTGATATGGATATATATTCATTTTCTGCCGCTTCCGTACAATTTTTTAAAGGCTCTGATTGATTAAAATTGCTAAATGTTTAAGATTTATTTACAAATTTATACATAATAGGCAATTTAAATCAGTTAATTGTTTTTAATAATATAAGGTAGTTAATTTATTAATTTTGGGTAGTTTTAATGGTAGCAGGTTTAAATTCATACACACAATATACTCCAAGCTTTGGGAATACAAATTCAGGTCTTTATAAAGGTATTCAAGGTACTGTAGTTTCGAATTCTGAAACTATCAATAATATGGCCAGATATGTAGCCGATGTTCCTGCTGTTGCTGACGACTCTTTATCTTCAAATTTGGTAGGAACTTTACCTTTTATGGGAATTTTTGGTGCTATTCAGGTGTTTCCATGGTTGAAACATAATTATAAACATCCAATTGACGGAATGAATAATTTAAAACAGGCATACGAAGCTGTACACCCCGGTTCGAGGTTTAAATTTACTGAAAATGCGCTAAATGTATTCGGAGAACAAAAACAAAGATTGTTTAACGGGATTACTGATGCTGAAAAGATAAAACTTCAGGAAAACAGAAGCTTTTTAGGTAAAGGACTTGATTTGATTCCGGGTTATAAAAAGTTAAGAGCTTCAGGATTCGGGCAAATGATGGGTAAATCCGGAGCCGGCTGGATGTTGGTTTTTGACGGTGCTATAAGAACATTTACCGAAGTTGTTCCTACATTTGAAAAACTGGGAGCACAAGCAGGTGTTAAGCAAATAGGCAAGAGCGCCGCAATGGTTGCGTCAAGCGCAGCCGGTTGGACTGGCGGTGAAATAGCAGGTTCTGCTATAGGTGCTGCAATCGGTACTGCTATTTGTCCGGGCGTTGGTACTGCAATCGGAAAATTCGCAGGAGGCTTCTTAGGCGGTACAATTGGTATGTATTTTGCAAATAAAGCTGCAAAATCCGTTGTAGGTGAATCAGAACTTGAAAAATCAGTGAAAGAACTTCAGGCTTCTGCATCTTCAAATCCTGAGGCGCAAATACTCCTTGCACAACAAGCTTCTGCAAAAGCTGATAAAGCTTTACAAATCTATCCTGATAATCAGGAAGCAAAATTAATCAAGGAACAAGCTGATTTGATTCTTTCAGGTTCGTTAAATGAATCTTCCGAGCAAACTCAAGAAACTCAGTCTCAAAATGATATGGCATCTGCTCCTATGAATTTTGGAGTATTGTCAGCTTTGAATATCCCTGTAGTTCCCGGTTTTGACGGCGTAAGCTATGATTTAAATGCATACAATCAAGCAATGAGTTCTGCATCAATGATAAATCCTAAAATGCAAATTAAGGCATAAAAAAAGAACCGAAAAATCGGTTCTTTTTTATATCTTCCCCTATTATTAGTCCAGTATTGCATTCCATATTTTATATAGGCAGCTTGTCCCCCGTATAAACTGCCGTTTGAGCTTTTGTTAGTCTAGTAATGCCTCTAAAATTGCTGCATTTTTTGATGCAAGTGTATTTTGACGAACTTGATTACGATGAATGTAAGTTCTTAATGCTTCTCTTATGAGTTCTGATCTTGAACGATTTTCTGTGTTTGCTACTTGATCGATTTCATCTAAAAATTTTTCCGGCATTGAAATAAGTACTCTTGACATTGTTCCTCCTGTGGTTAGGTTTAACTCTTTTCTCTTATATCTCTCGTACTTATATAAACAAATTCAATGAATAAAAATTGCGCAAATTTTATATATAAAATATATTTATTTTAACAAAAATTAATATTAAAGCTGCAAATTATTGCTGCAAAGGCATTTGCAAAAAAAAATAAAATTTTTAGAGCTCGTCAAAATAGTCATCATATTCCAGCAAATCACCGGAGTCCTTATGTGCGGTATCACTTTCAATTTTTATCATCCAGCCTGTTTCATAAGGGCTTTCATTAAGTATATCAGGCCTTTCGACAATTGATTCGTTAATCTCAATTATTCTGCCGCTCACAGGCATATAAATTTCAGAGGCAGCTTTAACTGATTCAATTGTCGCAAATACTTCACCTTTAATAAACTCTGTTCCGACTTCCGGTAGTTCAATATAAACTACATCGCCAAGCTGTTCTAATGCGTAATCAGTAAGTCCGATTTTAAAATAGTCATCTTCTTCCAATAAGTATTCATGTGTTCTTGAGCATAAAATACCTTCCGGTACCATAATTAATATTCTCCTTTTTTACTAACTATGTTGTATTTGTTTGCCGATGAAATAAGATTTTTAGACAATAGCATTTTATAATTTATTTCTTATCATGATTTATATATTTTCGCCAGCCTTTTATTTTTTATATACAAAAATCTAAAAATAAGTTTAATAAAGTTCTGCTGATATTGCTAATATATTTAATAATAATTAATTCTTTACTAATTATCATGTTTTTTAGAGAATAACAGTGTATGGATTATACAAAAAGAGGTGTTTTTATGAAAAAATCAGTAAAAGATTTAGGCGACATCAAAGGGAAAAAAGCACTTGTACGTGTTGACGTTAATGTTCCTATGGATGAAAACAAGAATGTTACAGATGATACAAGAATCAGAGCAATTCTGCCTACTGTTAATTTTTTGAAAGAAAAAGGTGCAAAAGTTATATTAATGGCGCATCTTGGCAGACCAAAAGGTGAAAAAAATATGGAATTCAGCCTTGCTCCGGTTGCTAAATATTTGTCTAAAGTTCTCGGCGAAGATGTTGTATTTATTCCTTCTTTGGAAGATGCACAGTCTTATGTTGATAAACTTCAGGACGGTCAGGTTGCACTACTTGAAAATATAAGATTCTATAAAGCTGAAGAAGCAAAAGATGACGATATGACATTTGCTCAACAACTTGCTAAGCTGGGTGATTTCTATGTAAATGATGCTTTTGGCGCTGCACACAGGAATCATTCTTCAACTGCTAAAATTGCTAAAATTTTAAAACCTGCTGTGTCAGGATTGTTAATGGAAAAAGAACTTAACGCTCTCGGCGGGCTTCTTGAAAATCCTAAACGTCCGTTTACTGCAATAGTAGGCGGAGCAAAAGTTTCTACTAAAATAGGTGTTTTGGAAAATCTTATTGATAAAGTAGACAATCTGATTATCGGCGGCGGTATGGCCTATACATTTGTAAAAGCTAACGGCGGTAAAATAGGCAATTCTATTTGTGAAGATGATCAGTTTGAAACAGCTAAAAAAATAGAAGCAAAGGCAAAAGAAAAAGGTGTTAAATTAGTAATGGCAAAAGATGTCGTTGCTGCTGATGATTTTTCTAATGATGCTAATGTAAAAGTTGTTCCGGTTAATGAAATTCCTGATGGATGGGAAGGTGTTGATGCCGGTACTGAAACTATTAAGGCTTTTGATGAAGTAATCAAAAATTCTAAGACAATTCTTTGGAACGGGCCTGTAGGTGCTTTTGAAATTGACAAATTTACCGAAGGCACAAAAGCTGTTGCAAAAGCAGTTTGTGAAGCTACTAAAGCAGGTGCTGTAAGCGTTCTCGGCGGCGGCGATACTGTTGCTGCTGCTAAAAAATACGGCATGGGCGATGATTGCTTCTCTCATATTTCTACAGGCGGAGGTGCTTCTCTGGAATTTATTGAAGGAAAAGTCCTTCCGGGTGTAGCTGCATTGGATGATTAGTTTTCAAAATAAAAAGGGCCTCTTTCAGAGGCTCTTTTTTTATTTTATATTTAACGGTAAATAAATCGCTTTTAAAGTCTCTCCGTCTATTGTGTCGAGTCTTACTGTTGATTTTAGTCCTTGCGGAGTTCTTTCTCTTTTTACGGACATATTTATAACAGAGTGTTCATCCAGAAGTTTTGAGAGTTCTTTTGCTGTAGGAAATCCTTTTAGAAGTTGCTTGTAGTGATTTAAATTGCAGTCAATCCATTTGTGCATGTATTGTGTGTTCATTGAGACTGTCCTTTTTATTTGTACTGCGTAAATTTACAAAACATCTAAAGCAGAAAAATTTACTCTCCTTTAAATATTATTTACATTCTAAAATTTATTAATACTTGTTTTTTATAACTTTAGTATATGAAAATTCATTTTTTTAGAGGATAGAGTAAGACAGAACCATGTAGTACTCTAAATTTATAATATAGACTTTTTATAAATTTAGAAGAGTTTGCATTGCAAACTAAAAGAGGCAGGTTTTGAAAAAATTTAAATTTAGATTACAGGTAATCCTTAATATGAAGGAAAAGCTTCTGGAAGAAAAACTTCTGGAACTCGCAAAAGTACAGCGCAGTCTGCAAGAGGCTGTTGATAAACAGTCTCAACTTGAAAACTATCAAAGAGAAATTAATGATGCGCTTATGAATGTGTATAAGTGCGGAAACGAATTGAATCTTGTAGAAGTGCAACGGTATAAGGATTTTATTAATAAACTGATTGTGGATATTTCTAACCAAAAAGTTGTCATAAATAATATAACAAAACTTCTTGCCGTAAAACGCAATGAAGTAAATGAAGTCTTGAAAGAAAAAAAAGTGCTTGAAAAACTTAAAGAAAGACAGCAAAAAACCTATTACTTTAATTTTGATCAGGCACAAAGTAAAGAACTTGATGATATAACATCCTCAAGATACAGAATCGCATAAGGCAAAAGGAAAATGAGCGCAGGAGCATCAAGCATTTTAAGTTTAATACAATCTTCACAGCAGGAAATTACTGCTGATAAAACTGTGCTTTCTGCCTCACAAGGTGAAGACCTCTCATTTTCTAATATTCTTGATGAAATTGGAACTTTGATTGGAGAATCAGTTTCTGCTGAAGTTGAAGTATTGGAAAATGAGCTGAAAAATAATATAATACAGTTTCCTGTTGACACAGAGATTAGTGTAACTGATTCTGAAACCGCAGATAACGAAGAACCAGCTGCAGATATATCCGATAATGAACAAAGTTTGCCGCAGAATGTTCAACAGGCTGCCTCGGAAGTGTCGGATAATTCGATAAATGAATCTATAATAGCAAATGTTGATTTTTCAGAAGTTGATATACCGGAAATAGAAGATACGACTCAAGAGTCTGAGAGAGTTTCTGATGTTGAACAGGCTTCCGGGTCTGATTGTGTCTGTGAAGAGCAAGATGAAAACATTATGCAGGATTCAGAGCAGGAAACTGAAGAAGATACACAACAAGAGACACTTATATTTGAGGATTCTGATTCTGTTATATTACCGGAAGAGGATAAATCCGATTCACAGGAACAAGAAAGTTCTTCTGCCGGGGAGATTATTTCGGAATTGCCGGAGTCTGCCGATGCTGAAATTTTACTTTCTCCTTCTCAAGGGATTATTGAAAATTCTGAACAAGTTACAGTTGAGGATAATAAATATACTCTAAAGTCAAAAATCATTGTTGATTCTGACAAGAATACATTGCCGGGAGCTGCTGTCAGGCTGCAAAAACAAGATGTTACAGTTTCAAAAAATACAGAAGCAAAGCAGGTTGAAGATACGTTAATAGCTGCATCTGTAAAATCAGAGGCAGAGGCTGAGGCCGAAAATCCTACTGTGAAAACTTCTGAGAGAGTTGCTGCTGCAGCAAAAGAAAATGCCATACAGCAAACTCAAGATATGTCCTCCAGAGCTAAAGACGCAGGTATTGCGAATTTGCAGGCGGCTAAAAAATTGGAAGCCAAAGTCATTGAGTCGAAATCAGCTTCGACTTCCGGAAATTCTCTTTCTCAAAGCGATGCGGGTGAGCAGATTATCAGGATGAGTGTGGAAAATGTTGACGGTTCTGATACTGCATTGAATAATAATAATTTTGCCGTTCAACTTGAAAAAGCTGCATCGGCAAACGGTACTAATACAATTTCTAATCAGGCTGCCCCAAAAGAATTAAACAAGGCCGATATTATGAATCAAATACATTCCAGATTGAATGAATTTCAGCATACCGGCACAAACAAAGTAACTATTGCGCTGAATCCTGAAAATCTCGGTCGGATACATTTGGAAGTATCCAGTTCTAGTGAAGGGATTATCGCAAGAATGCAAACTGAAAATCCGCAGGTTAAAGAACTTTTAGAAAAAAATATGGAAACCCTTAAGAATCAGCTTGGTTCTCAAGGTGTAAATGTAAACAATATAAAAGTAGAATATACGAGTCATACATCTAATAATGCAATGGATTTTGAACGTCAGCAGTTCAATCAGGAATTTTCGGGACAAACCGGCCAAAGTAAGACCGGACAAAATGAAAATTCCAATTCCTATGCTGATGGTGCGGAAATACAAGGGGATATGACAGAAATTGAGGTAGAACAGTCTGAATCTCAAATTATTCACAATGGAAAAATTGATTATAAGGTATAAGGGGAGTAGAATATGTCAATTCAATCAGCACAAGATGTTTTAAATTTACAAAATGCAACGGCACAACAAAAGTTGGCAGAAAAAGAAGCAAACGGTCCATCTCAAGAATTAGATCAAGATGCTTTTTTGATGTTAATGATGGAGCAGTTGAAAAACCAGGATCCGCTTAATCCTATGGATAACAGTCAAATGCTTGCTCAACAGGCTCAATTTACGCAAATTAGCGAATTACAAAAAATGAATGAAACGCTGACATCAAGCAATATGATAATGCAGGCTACTTCACTGGTGGGTAAAGAGGTTACGTTGGTGGATCCGGATGACACAACCAAAACTATCTCCGGAGTTGTTACTTCAGCTAACTTTACCAGCTCATATGCAACAGTTACTGTTAATGGAGAAGAATATCCTCTTGGCCTTGTAATAAATGTTGCAGATGGTTCATCGGCAGTCACTCCACCTGATGCTGATGGAAGTACTGATTCCGGAACAGAAGGAGGTAACGAAACAACAGAAGGCGGTTCCGAAACGGAGGGCGGAACCGGCAGCGGTTCGGCTGCATAAATAGTATAAACGGATAAAATAGTAGTTAAAATAATTCGGGAGGATAAATGTCACAAGCATTTTACAGCGCAATGACCGGTTTGAATGCCGGACAAACAAAAATTAATGTTGTTGCAGACAACATCGCAAACATGAACACTGTCGGGTTTAAGCAATCGAGAGTTGATTTTGCGGATATATATTACAATACTCTTTCTTCCGGTTCTGCTCCGGGAAATACTATCGGCGGTATAAACCCCAGACAGATAGGTACGGGTGTCCGTGTATCTTCAATTACCAGGGATTTCACGGGCGGTTCTGCTGTTACTACAGGCATTAGTACGCATATGAGTATTAAAGGGAACGGTTTCTTTACCGTATTATCTCCGAGTGAAGAAACTCTTTTGACCAGAGCCGGAAATTTCAGCATTGATGCTGACGGATATCTTGTGTTGCCTAACGGGTACAAAGCGATTGGTACTGATTCACAGTTAGGTACAACCACAAGTAAAACTCCTGTAAAAATACCTACACTTATTCAACCGACTACAACTCCGTCGCCTAATGCCGGAACTTTGCCGCTGAGTCAGTTGAACGGGAATGTAAATGTAACTCCCGGTACTTTTACAGTTTCTGTTGACGGTGCGGAGACTGAGATTACAATTACTGATGCCAGTACTCTGAATTCAATAGCTGCTGATATTGATGCTGTAAACGGTGTCGGTGCAAGTGTTGTTGACGGAAAGCTGGTCATTACTCAGGATGACCCTGCTGCTGCTGTTACACTGAACAACGGTACATCTAACTTTGTTACAGATATGAAACTTACTGAAAATCAGACTACACACGAATTTACATCTAAGGTTGCTCATTATCACCAAGAAGTAAACCTCGGTACTGATATGACAATTGCTCAGAAAGCTACTAACGTTGATATATATGAAGACGGAACACTGGAAGTTACATATGCAAACGGTGATAAACTCTCTGTTATGCAAAATCCGAATGACCCTACACAAATGGTCTTCAAATATACAACAGGTAATCCTGCGGTAACTATTACCGGCCCTGATCTTGTTGTTCCGGAAGGTGTTGCTGTACCTGCTAATTTCCAGATTCAAATGGCAAGTGTTGTTAACCCGGAAGGTTTGATTGCTGTGGGCAGCAACGCCTATCGTGAAGGTGCTAACTCCGGTATGACCATGTTTGGTGCTATTTCTTCCGGTGCTTTTGGTGTTGTTAATACCGGTGAATATGAAGGTTCAAACGTTGATTTGGCGGAACAATTCGCTGATATGGTTGTTTCTCAAAGAATGATTGAGGCAAATAGCCGTGTCTTTGATGCGGCGTCTCAAGTCATGCAAACCCTGACTTACTTAGGTCGCAGCTAGTAAGCTAATGCAGGCATCCTGACAGGATGCCTTTTTTTTATGTTTTTTATTTTCTTGCAAATAAAAAGCGACTTCATGAGCCGCATAAGTCAAGAAAGGAATGGTTAGACTATTAATATCGTAATTATTGCAGTTTTTATGAGTTGGTGCAAATCGGTAAATAAAACTTAATATTCTGTGATAAGATACGGATAGTTATTTAACTGGAGATAATATGAAAATCGGTATTTATTCATTGGGGCTTATCGGCGGTTCATTATTAAAGGCTTTAATGGGCGGGGATATTCGTGCTGTCAGCCAAAATGAAGATACTTTAAAATATTTATGCCAAAAGGGGATAAATTGTTCATCGGATATAAATATTTTGAGGGAGTGTGATATTGTTTTTGTTTGTTCGTCCATTCAACATACTCCTTCTGTGCTTAAATCGTTAGATTCAATTTTGTCTGCAGATACAATTGTCGCTGATGTTTGCAGTTTGAAGTCAGTTGTAATGAAAGATTCGCATCCGTATAAATTTGTAGGCTCTCACCCGATGGCCGGTACTGAAAACTCGGGGTTCTCTGCTTCTTTTAAAGAGCTTTTTCAAGGTGCAAAATGGGTCTTAACCCCGGCGGATAATGTTTCGCAGTGTGATATTGATAAGTTGGTCAATGTAATAGAAAAAACAGGCGCAAAAGTGATTTTTATGTCTGCTGAAGAGCATGACAGAGCTGCTGCATTGATAAGTCATATGCCAATGCTTCTTTCACAGGCTTTGATGAAGTCAGCATTGACTAATGAGTGTTCATTAATATTGGCTGCAAGCGGCTTTAGGGATATGACAAGGCTTGCCATGTCAAACGAAACAATGGCCTGCGACATGATAAAGTACAATCGTTACAATATATCAGAGGCTTTGAAGCTGTTTAATGATGCTGTTAATGATTTACTGGACGGTGATTATAAAGCACAAATTTCAGAACTGTCAAAAAAACGAAGATTTCTGTATAATTCAGACGGCAAAAATTCTTATAACTAAAGTATAATGAATATTGAACTTTTTTACAGTGTTATATTTTTTCCTGACTGTTAGTATATACTAGTAGGGATTTATAAGCGGTAATAATCAAGGATGACGCTAAAAATCAAGGATGTGAATAATACATGTATTATTGATATTCATGCTGACAGGATATCAATAGAAATATTGGCAGAATTAAAAAAGACAATTTCGTTAATTGGTTCTTCAAAACGTATTGCTGTCAATTTATCTAATATATCATATATAGGCAATGAATTTGGCGAGTTTTTAAATGAGTATAAAGTGGCTCTGCTGAACCCTATGCTGAATGTCTGTATTCTCATGTTTCTTATGAAATATGACAAAGTCAGCGATTTGTTCGTCAGTGAAGAAGATTTTTTTCAAAATAAAAGAAGTCTTGTAAAACGTTCTTTTAGATTGTGCTCTTGAGGCGGCATATGTTATAAATGATAAAGAATAATCAGTAGATGGAATTAAATATGAAAAAAGAAGATTTGTTAATAGGTGTGCATAGTTCCCGGCCAAATGATTCTGATGCTGCTGCCCTTATCAGTGCTATAAAAAATAACGGTGTTCGGGCGTGTTTTTACTCTGAGTGCGTTGAAAAAAATATTTTGCCTAATTTGACTATTGGGTTTGACTCTGCGGGGCTGCCTCACTGGCAGAAAATTATGAATAAGGGAATTGTTAATATTATGTGGAGTAAAGATTCTGTGTTTACTTCTAATATTGACATTGTTGAGCAGTTTTCTTCTTTTGATAAATTTGTTCTCTTGACTTCAACACCTTGCGACACTGAACCTATCGGAAAGTTTTTTCCTAAAATAAAGCATGGGTACCTTCCTATGGGTGTGAACAGTGAAAATGTTTTTCCGGTTGAAAAAGAATTTGAGATTATTCATTACGGACATATTGTAGATATAGAAGCTAAAATGGATGAGTTAAAAGCCAAAATGCCGGAGTTTGTCTTTAAATTAATGTCTGATATATATACAATTTCCGTAGAGAATCCTTGGCTTTCGTTTTGGCAGGTTTATACCCTTTTTGTAGAGAACCTTAAACTTGAGATAGACTTTGAACAGTATCTTTTATTATTTTCAAATATTGCCCCGGTGATTTCTTCTCACAAACAGATTCAAATGATGGATAAATTGAAAGATTTTAATATTAAAGTTTTTGGCAATTCTGTTTGGACAAAATATATCTCAGGAAAAACAGAATATGCCGGTGTTGCTTCTGATGATATAGTCTCTAAAGCAAAAATTGTCATTTATTCGCATCCTGTCGAACTTTCTTTAGGGCTGCCCGAAGTAGTTTTGAAATCTGCAATGGCCAATTCTTTTGTTGTCTCCAGTAATACAAAATCTATTGAATTAGAATTTAAGGATTCTATGGCCTATTATGATTTTAAGACTTTTGATGATATTGCCTCAAAGGTTGATTATTTTCTTCACAATGTTCAGCAAAGAGAGTCAAAAGCTGCTGATGCATATAAAATTGCTCATGAAAGAAATTCCATTAATCATAGGGTTGCACAAATAATTAATTTGATATTGGCTAGCGCAAAATAAATCATCCTTTCCGAATCCTGTTTGCTGATTATCTTTTTCTTAATGCCCTGTAAACTTTGAATGTGTAAGTTTGCAAAGGAGGAAAATGATGGAAGAGAAAGAAAAATCTCAAATCTGTGATTCTGACACCAATAATGATAAATGGATAAAATTTGCGCTAATAGTCGCTGCTGTGTTTTTGGGCTGTTATTTGGCAACATATTTTATTGTTGACCAAATGCGGCATCAATATTATTACACCCACGTCAGACCCATACCAAATATCGACGATGTTTTGAAAGAACAGGATAAATTTTTTAAATCACTTGAGCCCCAGCTTTTTGATATTAATATGCTGGTGCCGGTAAATACACCTGTTGTTCAATCTTTTAAAAAAGATGATGAGTATAAAATGGTAGTAGATTTAAAGCCTTTTGGCGGTACAGCGGAAAATATAAAATTAAAAATAAAACCTGATAAAGTTAGCATAAGCGGTGAAAATTTTACAAGCAAAAATAATAAGGAATCAGACTATTCATTTGCTCAAACTTTTATTCTTCCTGAAAAAATAGATACCTCGAAAGTAAAAAAAGAGGTTATTAAGGGCAAATATGTAATTACTCTTCCGATAGAAGATTAAACCCGGCTCCAGCCGGGTTTTTAATTTAATTTAATTTAATTTAATTGAAACTTGTATTTAGGTGCATTTCAGCATGAAAGATTTTTTGTATGAGTTCCAATCTGTTTGAAACGTAGTATAAATTATAAATTTCTTTTAATCTTCGTTTTAAGCTTGCCAGGCTGTAACCCAGCTCTTGCGCAATTTCGAAATTTTTTTTATTTGTTCTTAATTTTTGTATTATCAATTTTTGTTCTTCTGTCAGATACATTAATCTCACCTTTCCATGTTTAGTTGTGCCAATCTTTTTACTTCGTCAAATATCAGATCTGCACAATAGTCATTATTATCACATCTATAATCACGATTATGATTAATACTGCAATAAGAACAAATATCATTTTCTTGTAAAGCTTGTATAAATATTTCAATCATTTTTAAGAGCAGAACGTTATTCATTGTATATTCTGCTTTTTATTCTGTTTAATTTGTCTAATCTTCCGGCCTTTTTGGCGTTCCAGTAGTCTTGTACGGCCAGATATCTCGGATGAAAATCAATTTCGCCCTTTTGCACGGCTATATAGTACGCTTCCATTTTGTCTATAATCTCTTTTTTGTTTTTTCTGGCTAATTCGTCTTCTTGCAAGCGTTTTTGCTCAATGTACTTTTTAATGTAACTAAGCATTCTATCCCCTCTTTTCTTTTTGTCCTGAAATGTAAATAAATTGCAGTCTTAAATTAATGCATATTCCGGCAGCTAATTATGTATTTTCCGTTTAGTCAAAAAACATAATATTTCTCAATCTTTATTCATATTAATGATATTTTTATAATAACTGGATGATACTCATGTTATGATAGATGACGAAGTAGTTATTTGATATTATTTTACATAATAATGTAAAATGCGTCAATTTGTGTTACTCTATCATGTAATAAAATTTAATAAATGAGGCAAAATGAGTACAGGTGAGAGATTAAAAGAAATAAAAAAAGAACTTGATTTAACTGCTGCAAAATTGGCGGAAAGAATTAATATACCTGCCAGAACAATCGGAAGTTATGAAAGAGATGAGGCTCCGCCTAACCAAAAATTTCTTAATGCACTGGTTGAAAAATTACATATTAATGTAAATTGGTTTCTTACCGGTCAGGGGGCGAAATTTTTGGAAGATTCTGTTCTTATTGATGAAGATTGCTACCACATCCCTGTACGTGACGGTGTAACGGCCAGTATGGGATTTGGCGTGACTGTATATGATGAAACGCAGACTGCTGTTTATGCAATTAGCAAGAAACTTGCAAAAGATTTGGGTATAAATAAAAATCGTACGGAAATGATATTTGCACAGGGTGACAGTATGCTGCCTACGATTGAAGGCGGGGACAGTTTGCTGGTTGATTTATCAAAAACAAAAATCCATGACGGTAAAATTTATTGTGTCAGAATAGACGGACAATTATATGCCAAACGGCTTCAAAAAATTCCGCCCACTACAATTAGAGTTGTTTCCGATAATGAAAAATACAGAAGTTTTGAAGTTGATTTGTCAAAAAATATAGATTTTGATTTTGAAGTTATTGGTGAAGTATGCTGGTGGGGCAGAGTCGCCAGATAGCCGGATAGCCGGATAGAATTTTATATGGTTTTGTATACAATAATTCTTTTTTCAGGCTTTTGTGTGGTGATTTCCACACCGGACTTTAATATGGGAACTGCCTGATTTATTTTTTCTTGTGAATCAGAGTATAATGTCGCAATTACTTCATCTTTATATACTTTTTCAGAATAAATTTTATTTAGTACAACACCTGCTGAATAATCTATTTCATCGTCTTTTTTTTCTCTTCCTGCTCCGAGCAGTTTGCAGGCAAATGCGGTCTTATATGCATCAATATTTTTAATATATCCGTCAGTTTCTGCTTTTATTTCTTTTTTATAAAGCGGCTGCTTAAACAAACTGTAGTTGTAAAGTACATCGGCATTCCCGCCTTGTGAAATTATCAGTTTTTTTAAATATTCAAGAGCTTTTCCCGAATTAATGGCGTCTGTTAATAAAGAGACTGCTTCAGTTTCCGTAGAGGCTTTGCCTAAATGTAAAAGAGTCAGTGCACCGATTTTTAGTGTTAATTCTTTTAAATCATCGGGCATGCTTCCTTTTAAAAATTCAATGGATTCTATTATTTCAAGTGAATTGCCTACCATTCTTCCCAGAGGCTGCTCCATGGAACTTATTACTGCATTGAATTTTTTTTCCTGTCTTTGCGCAAGTTGAACCATAAGTTCAGAAAGTTCAATAGCTTTTTCAGGTGTTTTTATAAATGCTCCGGAGCCGTATTTAACATCAAGAACGACAAAATCAGCACCGGAAGCAATTTTTTTTGATACAACTGAAGATGCAATCAGCGGCATTGAATCTACTGTCGCAGTTACGTCACGCAATGCATATAATTTTCCGTCAGCCGGAGTGAGATTTTTTGTTTGCGAGCCTATTGCAAGACCGGTATCTTTAACTTTTTGAATAAGTTCATCTACGGTGAGTTCTGTTCGAAAGCCCGGTATTGATTCCAGTTTGTCAATTGTTCCTCCCGTATGTCCGAGTCCTTTACCGGAAAGTTTTGCAACAGGAACGCCGCATGCGGCAAGCAGCGGTATTAATATAATAGTAATTTTGTCTCCGACTCCTCCGGTTGAATGTTTATCTGCTATGTGTGTTCCCAATGAGGAAAGGTCAATTCTCTCTCCGGAATTAATAATAGCTTCAGTAAAATAAGCCGTTTCATCAATCGTCATGCCTTGAAAACAGACGGCCATAAGCCATGCGGAAATTTGATAATCTGCGGCTGTTCCGTTCATTATTGAATCAACAAAGTATTTTATTTCTTCTTTTGTATGTTCAAGACCTTTTTTCTTTTTTTCTATTAAATCAACTATTCTCAAAATCAGCTCCGTGTTTGAATATATAATTTCTGGAATTATTACAGCCGGCTCTTTTGTCCGAACCGGCTTGATTAATATTTTACAGGCATTTTTAGGGCCGGTATTTTTATTTTTGTGTTTTATTTAGCTTTTTGAGTTTGTTTTTTGAATTTTTTATTATTGTTCAGGTAGTAGATAACATCATCAGTTAAGTCGACTCCGCCTGTAAATATTACACGATAGTCAAGAACTACATCAATTTTTCTTTCTGCTGCAACGGCTTTGGTTGCATTTACAATATTCGTTTCAACTTCTTCCGCTTTTTTTAGTTTTAACTTGGTAAAATTATCATTTTTTACTTTGAAATCTTTTTGTACTGTTTCTTCAAAGTTTTTCTTTTGAATGGGTGATTCTATATTTTTGTATTGTTTTTCTTTGTCCATTAAATATTGCTGCATTGAGAGATATTCCGCATCAAGCTCTTTATATGCATTTTTTGCAAATTCATAGTTTGATTCAACAGTTTTGTAGTTAACATAGCCTATTGTTTCAGCGTTTGCTGCTATAGATGTAAAGAATACGGCTGCAAGTACTAATATAGAAAATTTAATTCTTTTCATTTGTTTTACTCCTCATTTTTTATTATTAATATTGATTTTAACAGCTAACCCTAATAAAGACAAGAAAAAAATGCCATATACGGTGGAGCAAAAATTTTTAATTTCTGTATATAATAAAATTGCTTAGTTGAAAATGACTTATAAGCGTTTTCCCGGGTCTGATTTGTTCACTGTTCAGACCGGATATAATATAAAAATGAATTAATTCAGATATGAAAATATTTAAACCGGCAGCTATTATTTTTTCTATTATTATTCTTTTTGCTGAGGCATTTTACTTATTTGTTGTGCCGGCGATTATTAATGCGGAATTAAAGAACAATGCTCTGGAGAAAATAATCAAAGATTATACGGGATTATATTTTACAAAAGATTCCTTTCAGGTGAAAACCAAACCTGATTTTAGTCTTGATATTAAAGCTTCTAATATAAAAATTAGTGATAAAAATAAGAAAAATGTGTTTAATACCCAAAAGTTTGAATTAGAAGTTTCTATATTATCTTTAATTTTTAACAGGCCGAATGTGAAACAATTTTATATGGAAAAAGCCGCACTTAATTGTTCAATGGATGAGAAGGGGAACCTTTATTTCGGGACATTTAAATTTGTGCCTCGGTTGCGTACTGAAATTAATCTGAATAGGATTAGCGCTGAAATAAAAAATTTTGATATAAATTTCTATCCTAAAAGTGCAGGAAAAAATATAAAAATTTATATTGCTTCTGCCAAAGCAAATAAGTATGTGAAAGATAAATTTCTTGATGCTTCTGTTAATGCCATTATTGCTGCTGCAGGGAAAAATTATTCAGAAGTGCAAATAAGCACCAGAACGGCGCTTCCCGTTAAAAAGCATATAGAAAATGCAAGTTTTGACGGAAAGATAAAAAATCTTGATATAAACGCATTTTCTGACTTTTTAAAATTCTATGCGAATAACAGTCTGGATAGTATAACCGGTATCATAAATGCTGATTTTAAAACTGATATAGTAAATAAAAGAAATAATATATATATTCATTCACAAATAGAAAATTTTCATGTGAATATGAAAAATAAACTGGACTCAGTTGGTTCAGATACACCCTTGAATATTAATATTGAAGGACAGGCTTACTCAGACAGATTGAATTTAAGCAAAGTTTTAATCGGTTCAAAAGATTGGAATATGCAAGTATCCGGAAATGTAAGCAAGCTTGAAGGCAAATCTGCACAGTTGGATTTGGCGGTGAAAATTCCAAAATCGGCTCTTTTTCCGATGTATCATTTAATCCCGTCGTTGCCTGATTGTAATAATGCTATTCAAAAGCTTAAAAAATACGGCGTCTGGGCAGACGTGGAAGCGGAATTAAAAGTCAAAGGTAATCCTGATAATCCTCATATTTATGGGCCTGTGACTTTGTCCGATTTATATATTTTGAAATATGATGAAAAAATTCCGAAATGTAAAATTGATATGATTTTTAAAGGTCTTCAATTTGATATGTATACAAAGGTCTTTACTCGGGTTAATCAGTTTGTTGAGATAAAGGGGAGTGCTGATAACAAGTTGGGCGGTAAGGGCGATTTCTTTGTAAAATCAAGTCCTGTTGTTGATTTAACTACTGCTCATACCTTGCTATTGCCGGTGCATGATGTTGTAGGGTTTGATTTAGGGCCTTTACCGTATATGAAATTGAGCGGTGTGGGAAATATTGACATTCACACTAAAGGTACCGTTAAAGACGGATATATAGACGGTGTTTTTAATTTTAAAAACACAAATGCTGAGCTGGCTGGCTTAAATACTGTCTTGAAGAATGCTTCCGGGTATTTGACATTTAAGGCAAAAGATATGCATTTTGAGACCACATCGGCAAATATCGGCAGATATCCGATAAAAGTCACAGGTAATTGTGATTTGTTGGGTAATTTAAATTTTGATGTATTTTCTGATT
>CASDVD010000073.1 GCA_949284155.1 uncultured bacterium
ACCAAGAGCTTCATCAAATCTTGCAGTTGCAAATATACCTTCTCTCGGATTTGTTTGATTATCACGTGTATCATAGAAAAGGCTCGGAGATAAAGTCAGGAAAAGTCCTCCGCTCAACTGTTTTGCACGTTCGGAGATTGGAATTCTGTGTGCGGCGTACAAATTAGCAATTTGAGGAGCATCACCCTCTTTTACATGAACATTTTCAAGCCCTATCCCGAAAGAACCGGACAGATGAGGATACTCTTTAAACGGTCTTGAGACAGAGGCTTCAATACCAAAACGCTGCTCTATTGCCAGAGGAATTTGATAACTTGCAAAATCACGACCGAAAGCCTTAACTAATAAAGCATTGTCCGTGCCTTTAAGCCTGGGCTCAAAGAATGAAATTTCAGCCTGCAAATTAGCTCTGCTCAATGTAGAACTATCGCTCATTATAACACCGGTACCAGCCAGAAAGTTAAGAGAGACACGTTGTCCCAAACCTCTAAAGTTATTTTCGGCAAAGCCGGCAGAACCAAAGAATCCCGTAGCTGTATCCAGACCGGCACCTACAGAAATTGTACCTGTTCTTTGTTCTTCAAGATGAATAGTGACATCATATTTTTCAGGATTTGCTTCGCTTCTGGCAATCGTTCTTTTAACATCTTTAAAAGCCTGTGTACCATATAAACGCATCAAATCCTGTTTTATATAATTTTCGTTATAAATAGACCCCGGTCTGGTTAACACATTTCGCCTTACAACAAATTCCTTGGTTTTTTTATTACCTTCAATAATAATCGAATTAATAGTTCCTTCATCAATAATCATATTAACTGTTCCATCCGGATCATCATTTACCGCAACAACCCGTGCCAGTATATAGCCCTGTGAGGCATATAAATCCTGAACCTGCTCGATTGCATCATTCAAAGTAACAACATTTTGAGGTTTATCTAACAAAGGCTCCAAAATTTTTAAAATTTCACCGGAGGGGATAGAATTGTTACCAGAGACAGTAAAATCAGTAATTGGAACGTTTTCTTCCACAATAATCTTAAGTTTTATATTACTATCGTCAATTTTTACGGGAACAGCTTTGATTTTATCAGTAAAATATCCCATATTGTAAATCGATTTTAAATTTTCCTGTACAGCATCAGCACTGAACGGATCTCCCGGTTTTAACATCATATTGGTATAGATAGTATTATCATCAATAAGCCTGTTTCCTGATACTTCAATTGCTTTTACATTTACAGGAGCTTTTTCAATATTTTTTTGAGATTCAGCACTTTGAGTCTGTGCAGATTTTTGAATTTTTTCAATAAAAGGAGAAGGCACATCTTTTACTTGCGCAGGATCATAATTACTTCTGGGAGCAACAGGAGGTCTTGTATCCCCCATCGGTGAAACATCTTGAGCATACTTTTCAACATTCGCAGCAAATACTGAGCATGCACCGAAATACATAACTCCGGCAGCGAAAATTATAGTTTTCAATATATTTCGAACTGTATTAATCTCTCAATACCTATCTCTAACTTCCAATTTTAATATTATAACCTCAAAGTTTCAAAAGTATCAACTTCATAAAAATTATTATTTTTTATGTTAACATGTTTAAATTTTCTTAAAATGGGTATATTATTAATAGTATGTATGAAGGATTCATGCACTGAAATTTTCTTATAGAATACTTGAAGTAAATTGAGGTAAAAGATATGTCTATTAGTTTTTCAGGTTTAGGCTCAGGATTGCCGATTGAT
The DNA here is from genome assembly GCA_949284155.1 of uncultured bacterium. GTDB lineage: Bacteria > Cyanobacteriota > Vampirovibrionia > Gastranaerophilales > Gastranaerophilaceae > Spyradomonas. The sequence goes on from CASDVD010000073.1 coordinate 1,752, forward strand.
GATTGGATTAATGCATTAGTACAAGTAAAACAAGATAAAATTGATGTACTGACTTCCGAACAAAAAGAATTACAAACAAAAAGCAGTACTTTAAGTTCACTTAATTCTACATATACTTCGCTGCAAACAGCGCTGACGAAGTTGATTGACTCTTTAAACAGCCCGTCAGCAGATATATTTACAAAGGTTTCTATTTCTTCAACAGAAGACGGCAAAGAAAACCCTGCAGTAAGTGCAACTGTCACAAATTTATCCACTCCGTCAGAATTTGATATAACTGTTCAACAGTTGGCAACACAAACCAAATTCACTTCAAACAAAATGGACGGATTAAAAAGATCCGATACAACAATGGAAGAACTTGGCATTACAAAAGATGGTTCTTTTACTATTAACGGAAAAGAGATAGAATTTAAAACCGGAACTACAGTTAATGAATTGATTTATAAGATTGACAGCTCCGGAGCCGGCGTAAACGCTTACATCAAAGGCGGAACTTTAGTGCTGCAAAACAGTGATTACGGCGAAAAGGAAATTAACGTTTCCTCCGATGATGCAATAACTGAGGACGGCAAGACTTTCGCTCAGTTGTTCGGATATGACAATAAATCAAACCAAACACTCGGCACAAATGCTGAATATACGCTGAATGGAGAAGCAAAAGTTTCTTCATCAAATAATTTGACCGGAGAGGACACAGGCGTTGTCGGTTTAAATATTAAATTGAATTCAGTAACCACTGAACCCGTAACTTTGACTATCGCACGTTCCTATGACGAATCCGCCACTGAAGCTGCTTTGGATGAATTCGTTAACGCATTTAATAAAGTTATTTCTGAAACAGATACACAAACTGCATCAACGGGCTACTTGTATGGTGAAAGTAATCTTGTCAAAATCAGAAACGACTTGAGAACCGGTGTTTCTGATATGGTCGGCAACGGCGGTTTCTTTAAAACACTTGCAGACATCGGTATTTCAACAGGTAATGCAGGAATGGGTGTTGATGCAAATACATCACAGCTCGTCTTTGATAAAGAAAAATTCAAAGAAGCCTTTACTACAGATCCGAATGCAGTAAAAGAACTACTTTTGGGCAACCAACAAGCCGGAACAACAGGTGTAATGCAAAATTTAAAAGAAAAGCTTGAACCGGCTTTAAATGGCGCAGGCGGATATTTTTCAGCCAGAAAAGACTCTATTAATGAAGAAATGAGCAGAAAAGCTGAAACCATAGAAAAGAAAAACAATGAATTAGAATTGTATGAAGCTGAACTCCGTCAGCAATATAACTATATGGACCAAATGATAGCTAAATTAAATCAACAATTTAGCTATATGCAATCTCAGCTTTCATTTATGTTCAACACCGGTTCATAAAATAAGTACAAACAATACATCAAAAAGCGCTTTTTCTATAAAAAAAGCGCTTTTTGATTAATATAACAATATCTAAATAATATTTAAATCTCACGCCGGCATTCAATAGCTTTTGCCAGAGTAATTTCATCAGCAAATTCAATATCCGAGCCGACAGGAATCCCGAAGGCAATTCTTGTAATTTTAACATTAAAAGGCTTTAGCAGCTTTGTTAAATACAGACAGGTTGCCTCACCTTCAACAGAGGGACTGAGAGCCAGAATGACTTCTTTTACCTCAGTATTTGTTATCCGATGAAGGAGTTCCTTTATGCGAATATCCTCAGCGCCAATGCCGTCAATAGGAGAAATCATACCTTGAAGTACATGATATTTTCCCTTGTACTCATTTGTTTTTTCAATTGCAATTAAATCCTTTGTTTCAGCGCAAACGCATATGGTAGAATTGTCACGTGAGGCAGAGCTGCAAATTTCACAAGGATTTGAAGCAGACATGTTAAAACAAATATCGCAATAATGTATTGTTTCCTTAGCTTCAATAATTGTCTTTGCAAATTTTTCCACTTCAGAAGCGGGCATTTTCAAAAGATAAAATGCAATTCTTTGAGCAGACCTTGGCCCGATACCGGGGAATCTTTGAAAGAAATCAATTAAATTAGCCAGCGGTTTTGTATACTGCATTAAAACAGACCCGGAATCTTAATACCACCCGTTAAAGCGCTCATTTTTGACTCCATTTCTGCAGTAGCCTGTTGAGTGGCTTGTTTCATAGCAGTTGCAATCAAATCTTCAAGCATTTCAACAGAATCATCATCAACTGATTCAGGATTTTCCGGATTCAAAGCTGATTTGCTGAGTTTAATTGCTTTGAATTTACCTTGACCGTCACATATAGCAGTAACAGCACCATTGCCGGCAACTGCTGTAAATTCTGTATTAGCAAGCTCATTTTGCGTTTCTTGAAGCTTTTTTTGCATCTGTTGTGCTTGTTTCATCATATGAGCAATATTCATATATTTTCTCCTGTTTATTACTTGGCATAAAAATTATAAGTCAAATAACAGCTAATAAGCAAGTCTTTAGTTAGTATTCTTAAAAAATACAAATTAATTGCCTTAAATATTTCAAAAAAGGTACAATAAAAAAATGGATATGAAAAAAGTTCTACTGTTATTTATAATTTCCTTTATTTGCGTGATTTTTTGCGCAAACCATCTTTCTTATAAATATTTGGATAGTAAAGTTGACAGATATTTTGCAAAAGAAACAACTTTATCTCATCAGATAATAAATAGTGACAAGGTAAAAACAACAGTTCTTCCTGAGAACAAACGGCTTCTCATAACACTTACGGTTTCACTTATCGTAATAATATCAATGCTGCTTACGGCAAAAAGTATAAAATATCTGTTTCTGTTAATTTTTCTTATTGCATATTTCATTGCATATAAAATCTTGTTGAGTAACAACGTTTTTATTAACCTGGTTAGCCCTTTGACGGCCGGAATTATTACGCCTGTCTTTGTAAAAGCATATAAAAGAGTCTTTCTAAATGAAGAAGGGACAAGACTGGAACAACTTTTGGGTAAATACATTTCAAAAGATATAAAAAACAAAATACTCAAAAGTGAAAAAAATGAACAGCTCGGAGGCAAAAAAGCAGAAATATCAATAATGTTTGCAGACATTAGAGGTTTTACAAAACTTTCTGAAACTCACACAGCAGAAGCTGTATCTATGCTTTTAAATGAGTATTTCACAGAAATTGAGCCGGTAATATCAAAATATAACGGAGTAATAAACAAATTTATAGGTGATGCTGTACTTGTAATATTCGGAGAACCGATACAAGATAAAGAACACGCAAAAAAAGCAGTACTCTGCGCTTATGAATTAAATAAAAAGGTAAAAGAAATTCAGGAACGCTGGTTAAAAGAAAATAAACCCAAAATTGACATAGGTATTGCAGTTAATACAGGCGAAGCCTTTGTCGGTAACATCGGAACAACAAACAGATTTGAATACACGGTAATAGGCGATGCGGTAAATATTGCAAGCAGAATAGAAGACTTTAACAAAATATACAAAACACATATTCTAATCAGCCAAAACACTTACAGCAAAATTTCCCACCTTGTAGACGTAATAAAAATACGTGAAGTATCAATAAAAGGTAAGACTAAAAAAATCAATATTTATGAAGTTTTGCGAATAACAGAATAAATGAATAACAATAAGCGTCCATATGTGATAAAATTCTTGTATGCCGCAAATAGAGAATCTTGAACAGATTCGACAAGCTATTGAAGTAGAACAGAAAAATCAGTATATCGATATAAAAGGTCGTCAAACAACATTTTCAGGATTCATACTGAAAGAGCTTTCGAAACTTTATAAAAAATCTAAAAAAAATCCCAAATGGCTCATTTTATCGAAAGAATTTGAGACATATTCTATTGCATCAGTTAACAGCCGAAGAAAAGCAGTGCAAAGATTAGTTTATACAATTAGAAAAAGTATAGAAAAACCTCAAGAAGAGCAACATTTACTCCAAAATAATAATCCTGCCGAAACTGACGTTATATACGTAAAAGGAGTAGGCCCCAAAATAGGCAATCTGTTAAACAAGCTCGGAGTATACACAGCAAAAGATTTGCTGTTCTATTTTCCTAAACGCTATATTGATTACTCCTCAAGAACACTCATTAAAAATTTAAAAGAAGGCGCAGAATGCACATTAATAGGTGAAATTAAATCAGTAAGCGCATTTAATTCAAAAAGCGGACTTGGAATAGTTTCTGTTAGTATCACAGACTCTACAGGCATAGTGAAAATTAATTTTTTCTATGCAAAAGCAAGCAAATATTTGCTTGAACGTTACAAATCACAATTTATTAAAGGCTCTAATATAATTGTCTCCGGAAAAGCCAAAATAGATAAGTATTCAGGCACATATACCATAGATAGACCTGAATACCAGGTACTTTCAGGAGATTTTGAAACCAACTCAAATTTAAACCTCGCAAGAATTGTTCCGGTTTATCAATTAGTCGACGGTCTAAACATAAAAACTCTGCGCAGAGCAATAAATAACGCACTGGCACAGTATAGTCAAAAATTAACAAACATAATACCTCACAACATAATAAAAAAGCGGGAATTGCTGGATAGAAGCATATCTATACGGCAAATTCATTTTCCTGAAAATGAAGATATACTCGAAAAATCCAGGTTTTCACTTGTTTATGAAGAATTTTTTCTCCTTCAGCTAAAACTGGCATTGCTGCGCGAAGAAAATACAAAAAATTTAAAAGCAATTCCTCTAAAAATAAAAGAAGACGGATTAGTTAAAAAATTTATAAAATCACTGCCCTTTGAATTGACTCGGGCGCAAAATAAAGCACTAAAAGAGATATTAAACGATATTTCATCAAATATCCCAATGCAGCGGCTGCTCCAGGGCGATGTAGGCAGCGGAAAAACTGTTGTAGCCTGTGCAATGCTGCTTTCCGCAGTAGAAAACGGCTATCAGGGAGTTCTGATGGCTCCGACAGAAATTCTGGCACAACAGCATTTTAACAACTTTATAAAGTGGCTGACGCCCCTGGGTTTAAGCGTAGGATTATTCACAGGTACAAACAGCACAAAGCTTCGTAAAAAGCTTGAGAGTGACCTTAAAAACGGACAAATTAATATTGCAATCGGAACGCACGCACTAATTCAAAATAATATTGAATTTAACAATCTGGGTGCAATCGTCATAGATGAACAGCACCGCTTCGGAGTAAAACAGCGTGCAAGCTTAATTTCAAAAGGAAAGAACCCTCAAATGCTGACAATGACAGCAACACCAATCCCACGAACTCTTGCTCTGACCACACATGGAGATTTAGACTTTTCAATCATAGACGAATTACCACAGAACAGAAAACCTATCAAAACTGCAGTAATTAAACCGGGTCAGAGAAAACAGCTCTATGAATTAATTAACAACGAAATTGCCGATGGGCATCAGGCATATATCGTATACCCGCTGATTGACGAAAGTGAAACACTCTCAGCAAAAGCCGCAACAGCTGAAGCTGAAAGACTTCAAAAAGAAGTTTTTCCTGATTTAAAAATAGGTCTGCTGCATGGGAAACTATCGCCCGCAGAAAAAGACGAGGTTATGGAAAAGTTCAAGAATAAAACATACGATATTCTTGTCAGTACAACAGTTGTGGAGGTCGGAGTAGATGTCCCTAATGCAACGGTTATGGCAATAGAAAACGCTGAAAGATTCGGCTTATCCCAACTTCATCAGCTGAGAGGACGGGTAGGCAGAAGTGATTTACAATCATATTGTGTTTTGGTTCCGCAAAAAGCCAACCAGACATCAATAGAGCGTTTGAAAATAATGGAAGAAACGAATAACGGCTTTATTATCTCAGAAAAAGATCTTGAACTGAGAGGCCCGGGAGAATTTTTAGGGACAAAACAAAGCGGAATGCTAAATTTTGCATTGGCAGATATTATCAAAGACACAAAAATTCTTGAAATGGCACGCAAAGATGCCTTTGAATATGCAGAAGAAGTAGAAAACAGCACATTACCAAAAGAGTTAAATGCCGAATTAGACGAAAAGTTTAAAAAAGACCTAAATCTCTTAATGATTGATTAGCCCTGATAGCGCTTGATGAATTAAGAGTATTTTTAGTATCAACAGAATAGGCGGCATCAAGATATTTTTGTCTGGCTTTAATATAATTGGTGGGGTTGCTTCTCAGATATGAGCTTTCCATGCTCAATCTGCTTTCAATGTTGTTAATTCTCATTAAATTTCTCTATCTAGTGTATAATTAAGTA
>CASDVD010000074.1 GCA_949284155.1 uncultured bacterium
TTTGAACGTCATTTATAACAACGATTCTATAAAGCGGGTTCTTTTTATAACCCATTCTTCTTAATCTGATTTTAACCATTCGGTCATTTCTCCTGTGTTTCTTGTCTTTACTTTATCAAAACACAAGGATATCCAATAATCAAGTTAATTCTTAATAATAGTTAATACAGGCGAGTTATTTTTCATTAATACTTTTGCCAAACAGTATCCTTATCCCGCCAAAAGGCTTTTTTAACGTGTTTTTAATTCCGCAGGTTATGCTGTTTAGATTTTCCAGTATACAGTTTCCGTTACTTATTGCATTTTCTATAGCCGGCATTGCTGCGTTTGTATTGGATGTTATTTTATCAATATTTTCTGCGATATTGCCGAGGCTGCCTGCTGCTGTTTTTATATTTGTTGTTGTTATATCTAAATTTGTCAATGTATTGTCAAGTTGTTTTTGTTTAACCGCACGATTAAATTTTAATGTAGTCCGGTTCAGATTTTCGCTCGCAGATGCAACGTTTTCTGTTGTATTCTTCAGATTCGGACGGTTTTCATTAACCGTTTCTGACATAATAACGAACAAATCTCCAAGCGCATTTATCGTTGTATCCAAATCTTTTACTGTTTGGGCAATATCTTGTTTTATCGCATCTAGCGAGTCAGTATCCTGATTGGCCATATAAGATTCAATATCAACTGTAGTTTTACCTTTTATAACATCTTTGTTTTGGAGCAGGATTCCGGAAGGCTTTTTAGGATAGATTAACTCTATGTAATCGTATTCATGTTTTTTCTTTTTTTCTTTTTTTAATATTGCACCCGTATTTTGCGGAAGTTTTAGGTTTTTGGGATAAAGTTCCGCTTTTACAAGAGAATGGGTGTAGGCGTCGTTATGTTTCATATTTTCGACCCGTCCGATTTTTATTCCTTTGTAATAGACTCCGGGGTGTCCGTGGAGCGGGCGCATTTCTTTAAATTCTATTGTTATATGTTTGTATGCAAAATGTCTGTATGTTTGGGCCAATCCCAGTGCAATCAGTGCAAGGACGCATATTATCAGCAATTTATATTTATAAAGGATGTTCATAAATTAGATAATATTATTTCTTTTCCGGGAATAATATTATCTGTTCGGGTATTAGCCATTGTGTCAGTTTGTAAATAAATTTATATTTATGACAATTAAAATTTTGTTTCTTCTTTATGTGTGTATGAACAACAAATGCAATCTGTCATTCGGCTCTCGAATAAATTTTATTTCAAGTAAGAATTTTCAAACATTATTCAAGAATGTTGATAATGTTGTTGATGAACCCTGGACTGCGGAAAGTATGAAAACAGCATCTGGTCTGCTGGGGACAACGGGTATAAATACCTGCACGGCAGGTTGTTTTTCAGTTAAAGAAAAAGCTTCTTTGTTCCATTTTTCTACAGAGGAAAAAAACTTTTTCACAATTGATAAATTTATAACAAAGATTTTTAATATGTTCAAAACAGAAAAATGTAAATCTGCTTTAATTGTCGGTTCAAAACCCTGTAATATTCCGGCTTTACCCGGAACTCCTCCTGATGTAAACAGTGAAAATCTTTTTGAGCTAATCAGATATTCAATGAAAAATCTTAATCCTTCTATTTTAGCCGGTCATAAATTGCCTTCTGCGGGAACCAATTTTATATACGACAACAGGAATGATGTTTATTATATTAATGCTTTGTCAGATGTTTTCGATTCTAATTCTTATGCTAAAAATATAAAAGATTTAAAAAAGATTTATACGGAAATTTATATTTCACCTAAAGACAAAATTACATTTTCAGGCTGAAATCAATTAGCTTTGTATTCAGTATTCATCGAATACTTCTGATGGTGTTTTGTCAGTTTGAGACTATGCTTTCAGCATTATTTGCGGCGGTTTCGGAACAGGTTTTCTGTTATACATATATGAGCCTATCCCGGTTCCTGCTGCTGTTATTGAACCTAGTATGTATATTATTTTTTTATTAGTTCGTCTTGCTGAATTGGATTTGAAATTTTTAATTTCGGTCAACACTGTTTCGCCGGTGCTTTTAAAGAATTTTTTGAGAATATTTTCTGAATCGGGGAGTATTTTGGCCTCGCTGTGTTTAAGATGAGGAACTTCATTGAACATATCATTTACATAATTTATTGAATTTTGAAAATATTCTTTATGGGCAAAGTCAGCGTTTTCAAGATATTTTTGGGTTTCTTTTATAAATTCTTTAAATGCGGAAGGAGTTTTTTGATAATTTTCCTGCGAATTTAGCAACCATTTAATCTGAATTTTACCCAGTTCCGTTTTTATTACACCTTCATCAGGGTTTTCAAAAATGTCTTTCAATAGTTTTTCTGTTTCAATTGCATTTTGAACCATCTCATATTCTGTCGGAGTATTTTTAGACACCTTCAATGACTCAAGATAAGAAGCCAGGTTTTCGTGATAATTCTTTGCTTTGGCTTTCAGGTAGCCGGTAAAGAATTTAACGGGGTCTTCTTCGTTGCCCTTCATTAAGTAGTCATAAAGGCATCTGTGTTCAAAATTTGAAATATTGGATTTTATTTTTAGATATGGGTTTTCTGAATTATTTTTCATATCATATAAAGGTTTTTGGTTGTAAAATGTGGCGAGGAATTTATTATCAGCGGGGCTGTTTGTGTTGTGGTGGAAAAATCCGTTTTTGTCAAAATAATTAACCGGTGCGGCATCCGTAGACAGGTAGGAGCCGTCGTTGAGAAGGATATTGCTGGAGCCAAAATCAATGAACTTTACTGTATTATCTTTTTGAAGAAAGATATTTCCGTTTTGTAAATCATTGTTTACAATCCCGTTTATATCCATTTGAAGTGTTTTTTGGATAAGATTATCAATTTGTTCCGGATTGAATTTTCCGTTAACCGGATGCACTCCTTTTATTAAGTTCATCACAAGATAATTTTTATTATCTTTTTGTATTAAATCGATAGGAGTCGTGGCTAATTCAGGATTTATAGAGCGAAGTTTGTTCAGAACATAAAATTCTTTTATGTTATTTATCCCGTTACGGTCGGGATTAGGGTTGCCTGAGTATGGAGACGGAATTTTTATGCCGATATCATCTGATATTTTAAAAAATGCGCATTGCCACCCTTTTCCGTCCGGTGATAAGTTGTTTGATTCGGCTTGTTTTATATAGTTTAATGCTTCAAGTTTGTCATAGTGTGATTTAAAAGATACAGAATGTTTGAATGAATCGTATTTTGTAAAGTTTGGTATTACTGTTATTTTTGAATTTACAATTTGTTGATACCTGCCAGGCTGTATGGCGTATCCCGATACACTTTTCACCATGCAAAAAACCCCCTGTAATGCGTTAAAACAATAATTTACTATTATAATAGTAACAATTTGTAAAAATTTCAAGTTCTTCACATGGATAATTAACATAAATTTTTTTTTTTAGGTATTGTTTTATAAAGCATCGAGGTAATTATGAAACTTTTACCGTTAAATGGTTATATTAAAAACTCTTTTGTGAATTTTAAAGCAGGTCATACATCTATATATTCGGATTTTGACGGAACTTATATGCCTTATCCTCATCATCAGGTGTGCTTCACTGACACATTTGTTAATGACCATAATCAGAGAAATCGTTTTTCGCAATTGTATTCAAATTTCAAAAAATTCATTCAAAGCGGCAGAAAAGACCTTTCTTTTATCTTAACAACAGGAAGGACAAAGGCAGAATATGAATATATAGAGAAAAAAATTCTCGAAAAAAATCTTGAATATTACAAACCTGAAACTCTTATTACGAGTAACGGCAATGATAAATATATCAGGGAGAAAAATACTGATTGGAGTTTTGATTCAGCCAGAAATGATGCGATAAGAAGAAAATACAATATCCCTGACAGAAAGCTAATTGTTTCTGATTTAAAAAATATATTGAAATCTCAGATAAAGGATATTGTTATTATTGATACAAAAGTTAACAAATCTGAGGCTGATTATGGCAAAGATTCAATGGAATTTGCATTGAAAGGCATGGACGGAAATTATTTAAATCATTATGCCGCATTTGTTCAAGACGAAGAATTCAGATTTGATATTGCTTTTTCTCCAAATATTGATGTACATAAAGTAGTCGGGGCTTTTCAAAAATATTTTGATGAACGGGGCATTCTTTTGAAGGTAGATTGCAATCCCTGTGATAAACATAATCTTACACCTGTTTTTTATTCAAAATACAGATATGAATTAAAGCCTGCGGCAACGTTGTCTATTGAACCTATGGCTGACAACAAGAGGCTTACAAAATTATATGATATTAAAAATGATGTAAAAAAGATAATACAAAAGTCTTCTGATGATTTAGTGATAGCTGCGGGCGATGGTGACAATGATTTGGACATGCTTAATCCGTTAAATTATTTGGATTTATACGGTATAAAAAATGACGCTGATATTCGTGTTCTTTTGCAGCGGGAAGAGGTCAGAAAAGCACTGAGAGAGATGCCGTTTTTTGCCGTTATTACCGGGAAGCATTCCTGTATGGACGGATTGCGCAGAATCGGTCGAATTCTTGATGAACACGGTATTCATAAGATGATTTTTACTAATGATGATAGGTCAGGAATTCTTGACGGAATTAAAAGAGCTATGAATGAATACGGTGATACTAACGATGATTATAAGTATTCAATGAATTACGAGCTTTTTAAAGAAATCATCGGAGGGTAGATATGAAAATAGAATTACCCTTTGTTATGGCATTTCTTATTTCGCTCACGCACAGATGCAATTTGACCTGCTCTATGTGTACGCAATATGGTGAAGGTTTTAAAGAGTTTGCAAAAGATGAGCTGAGCGCTGATGAATGGGATAACTTTTTTCAATCAATTATGAATATTTCCCCGAAACCTCAAATTATATTGATGGGCGGAGAGCCTCTTCTTTATAGGGAGTTCAGTGAAATTATACAAAGGTTGAAAAAATATGATTTTAATATTTTGCTTGTGACAAACGGAACATTGTTGAAAAAATATCTCCCTGAATTGGACGATTTGAATCTGAATATTACGCTAAGTTTGGACGGAAATGAATGTACGCATGACAAAATACGTAATAAAAAAGGTGTTTATGCTTCTGTAATTCAATCTATAGAACAGATACAAGCCATGAATTTTCCGAAGTTGTCGGTATCTGTGAATACAGTCATACTTCCCGAAAATATAGATGAGCTTTATGAGTTTGCTGATAATATTTCGAAATATAAAATTGACGGTATTACTTTTCAGCATATGCAGTTTACAACAGAGTTAATTGATAAGATTTCTCAAAAAGAATGGAGCAGCCGGATGGGAATAAATTTTTGTTCTTGTTTTCATCCTTTAAAACCATTCAATGTTACTGATGAATATTTAAAAAAAGTAAAAAAATTTATGTCTGATATTGTGCAAAAGTGTTCTTTTCCGGTAGCATTTTTCCCTTGTTTTGAAGAAGATGAGGCGGATTGTTACTATAAAGAAGAGAGGCTTGAAAAACTGAGAGGCGGCAGGATATGCACTGAACCCTGGATGTCGCCGTCTATCAGTCCGAACGGTGATGTTTCAAATTGCATAAATAACGTAATCGGAAACATCAAAGATGAGGATTTTTGGACTATCTGGAGTTCTGAAAAGGCTGATAAACTCAGACAATGCTTATTAAAAAACGGAAGTTTTTCCGTATGCAAAAAGTGCTGTAATTTTTATAAGGGTAATTTTATTTACGCACCCGGATGTAAAATTAGACTCGGTAAAGAGGAATATGATATGGAAAATGAACTGAATTTTATTTATTCATATAGAAATGTCGCTTTTTTTGAGGATAACAATGTGCTTTATCCGCACAGTTTTACTTCCAAAAGAGAGTTTGATGAATATTCCGCTAATAAAAAATTAATGTATTTGACTAATAAGATATAGGAGGACTAATGAAAGTCACAGAAGTTTCAGTTAAAAATATTTCCCAAAAACAAAATTTTAAAGCATCAAAAATGAATGTGCAAACAGAGCCGCAAGCCGGTGAACAGCAGTCTGAAATTCTTTCTAAAGATACATCCGATGCGGTTAAAAGCAATTTTCTGGCAAACATTTCATTTAAAGGATATACAACAAAAGCTCGTAAATGGTCTTCAACCGGAGGTACAGAATTTTACAACTCGGATTTAATAATAAAAAGGAATCAACATGTGGAGACTGTATCCCCTGTGTCCACCAGAGCTTGGTCGGGACAGATAGAGGCAAATTTGTATATAGCCGATCCTCTGGAAGAAGTTACTGATGATATAAAAAGGGCGCATAATTATATTATCTATGAGGATGAGGTATATGCCGGCATTAATTATGTCAGAAATCTTTACCGCTCGGGGTATCACGACTTTAAAAGCGGTGCAAGAGACGAAATAGAATATTTTACAAAATTGAAAAATTCCGCAGTGGGCAGACTTCTTGATGCAAAGAAAAATGTAAAAGAATATGAGAGAAAATATAAACATGCGGTTTCTGAAAAAGAATTTCAGGAAGAATTTGATGAACCGGAAGAAAACAAGAATGTTGCACGATATTTTGTCGATGAAAATAAGGAAAAAAGAGACTATTACAAAAGTAAAGCTGAAGAATACCAAAGACAAATCGATTATGCTGATAAGCACTTGAGTATATCCAATGAAAAGTATGCTCTATTTGAAAAAATGGATAATCAATGTGCAAAAAAGGCAAAGGTCGAAAGAGCGAATGAAGATTCAGTGGCTGCTTTAAAATGGCTAAAATATAATATTAAAAAATCTGAGCAGAACATTTTATCCTACGATGAAGACATTGAGTTGTTAGGAAAACTTATAGAAAACGATAAAAACAGATTAGATTCAAGATGGCGTACTGATACAACTCCTTCTATGGCTGCTGAAAGCGTACAAAATAATATTGATTCAAATATACAGCGGCTTGAACAAATGAAAAATGAACGCAATGAATTACAGGCAAAATACGACAAATACGTAAATGCAAGAATAGAAAATGAAAATATAATAAAAGATTGTATGGAACAATATCCCGTGTTGGATGCTAAATTAGATAGTATAATGCATGAAATAGAAGAATTTTATAATCGTGTAGAAAATAATGGCTAAAATTCCATATATAGAAATGAATCCCAAAGAAGCATCCGGGCTCGGCTTTGATGCTTCTTTGAAAATCATAAAAAGATTGTTTGGCGAAAAGAGTATTGAAAAGGCTTTTGATATATCAGAAGCTTTCCCTTCTCCTTTAAGTTATAAAAAAAATGACAAACACTTTAAAACTGCTAAAATAATAGGTGTTAACCCTCGTATTACCAAAACATATTGGGGCATAGTTAAATATGCGATGACATTTCCGGAAGAATGGGTTCATATAATGCCGTTATGGGAAACCGGTGACAAGGGAAGTTTGTATGTTCAAAACTCCTGGGATTTAAGCGGAGAGTTTCTTGATGAAGATTTGGTAAAACTGGGATATGATTCTGCCTTTAAACAATTAAAACTGATTATTAATATTTTGCATGCGATGGGTAAAATCGTCGGATTTGATGCATTGCCTCATACAGACTCTTTTTCACGGATAGTTTTTACACATCCTTCATTTTTTGAATGGGTTAAACTTGACGAGACACGCACCTTTCAGCTTGAGCCGCCTTTGATTGACAATAATCTCCTCTATAAAGAAGTTGAGAATGAAATAATAAGTTTTTTAGACGCTCCCGGAAATTTGTATGAAATGCCTGAAAATGTGCGAAATGATATCATTTTCCCGAATGGTATTGATAAAGAGATAAGACGGCTGGAGTTAATAAATTTTATTCGCAGCAAGGGCTTTGAAACGATTCCTGTTACTGAACATTTTCCAATGAGACCTGTCAAATTTCAAAGAATAAATAAAGAAATGAATTGTGCAGAGTTTGATGTACGGGATAAAAGTGCCGATGCAAAGATTATAGGTTGTATTACCCCATACAGGTGGTATGAGACGGATGATGACGGCTACATCAAAAAAGATTCTGCTGTTGATGATGTATGGTTCTATTTTTTTGAGAAGATTAATGAGTTTCAAAAGACATTTAATTTTGACTTTTTACGTGCAGATATGGCGCATAATCAGATTTCTCATTCATACAATTCTAATGTGTGTAATGATGATTCACCTAAAGAAATGTGGGCGGAATTAAAAGCTCTAATCTGCCGGGACAAGCCTTATTTTTCAATACTTGCCGAGGCTTTTTATAATAATTATTATATCGACGGCATTACGGATATGATTAACAAAGATGTTGATATTGTTTTAGGGAATATGAATTATAAATATTTAGACGAAGAATACATAAACTGGCTGGATGATTTTTTGAATCCTTTTCGTAAATATTTTCGTTTTTCTCCGTGTGTGTGCATTTTTACGACCGATTGCGACTTGGAGATTAATAACGGCTATTTTGCTTCTCAAAAGAATAATGAATGCCGGTATTTTATTTCGCTATTTATGAATCTGCCCTCATATATGGCTGTCGGTTATGAACTCAGAGAACTTTTCCCGCAGTCGGAATGTGAATATACGAATCTGTATATAAAAAAACAGCAAACAGAGTATAAATTTGGGGCAAACATGCAGACATTCGGGTTTATCAGCAAAATGCGCCGCTTTTATATTCAGTGGAAAAATATAATAGAAGAATGTCCGATGGAATTTTTGCGTGCTGATAATAAGGAAATCATTGCTTGGTATTACAAAACTGCAGATAAAACTCTTTTATTTTTATGTTCAATGGATTCAATCAGCACTTCCGTTGAATTTGAATTTAACTTTGATATTCAAAGTGCAAAAATTTTATACCCGCTGCAAACATGTGCTGAATTTTGCACGGACAAAAATGTTTTGCGCTTTTCTAATATAGAGAACGGAACATGTATGATTATGGAATTATTATAAGGGGTTGACTGATAGCTGCTCTCAGGTATTAAACTAAAACATGTAATAAGGAGGCTTTTCAAATATGAAGAAAATACTTATTTTTATTATGTGTGCAATATTAATGTCAGGAGGCAGTACAGCTATGTCAAAAGAGAACCTCAAACAGCCGTTCAAAATGGGTGACCCAAACCCTTACGGCAAATTTTTTACGGGCAATACGTATTTGTATCGTCTGAGTGAAAAGGATGAAACATGGAATGCACCGATTGCAAATGTAACATTTGAACCTTCAGCCAGAACCAACTGGCATAAACATTCCGGAGGACAAATTTTGCTGGTTACGGCCGGTGAAGGACGCTATCAGGAAAAAGACGGTTCTGTTCAAGTGCTTAAACCCGGAGATGTTGTAAGGATTGCACCGGATGTTATTCATTGGCACGGAGCAGCTCCGCAGAGCTGGTTTTCCCATATATCAATAGAAACTAATGCTGCTGATAATACTACGGAGTGGCTGGAACCTGTCACTGATGCAGAGTATTTGCATAAAGAAAACAAGTAATGGTTAAGAATTTTTTAGAAAAACCCTCTTCATTTTTGAGAAGAGGGTTTTGAGTTTATTTAAGTAAATCTTTAATGAATATTGCTTTTTGTTGTTTACAAAAATTAATATACAAGAAATGTTTAGTCAATAATTTTTAAAAGGAATACTTTAACAATATATCGAGAGATTAAAGGAGATATATTGTTATGGCGATGAGAATTGAAACAAACATGAATGTATATAATACATCAGCAGCTGCCGGTGTAAATAATGAAAATGCAAAAAACGGCTCGGTATATCAAAATGATAAACTTCTGGGTGCTGATGATACTGCTGAATTAAAACCTAAAATGCCTAAATTGACTAAAGGTACATATGAAATAAAAGAAGGGGACAGCCTTCTAAAGATTGCAAACAAACTCGGACTTAAAGTTACTGATTTGGTTGACCAACTGGTTGAAGCCGGAAAACTGCCGGAAGGATATGATCCGTTTGCAAGGCACAAACATGATATATCCTGGATGAAAGCAGGAAAAACAATAAATGTTTCTTATCCAAAAACAGAAGAACAAAAGGCTGCATATGAAGAATTCACAACAGAAAGAACCAGAGCCTATGCTAACCGTAAGGCCGCAGCGGAAAAAGCAGCTAAAGCAGCAGAAGAAAATGCCAAAAAAGATGAGGGATTTCTCTCCAGATGGTTTGGTCTTTAATTAAATAAGTCTTTAAATAATCGGGATATTAAAACATTAATATCCCGATTTAATTTTTGAGCTTTATGTTGTTATTTTAAATGTAATAAATTTTATATCAATATTTTATTTGTATAGTAAAATATCTTTGATAACGATAAGGTTTTTTACATGATAAAAGATATGACAGAGGGCTCTCCCCTAAGACATATAATTTTGTTTTCAATACCTTTGTTGATAGGCAATATATTCCAGCAGTTGTATAATATTGCTGATATTGTAATTGTCGGCAGAACCCTCGGGATGAAAGCTCTGGCAGCTGTTGGTGCTGTATCTCCTGTATTTTTCTTTGTCATGTTTATTGTAGTAGGTTTAACTGGCGGTTTTGCCGTAATCACCGGTCAGCGTTTCGGTGCTAAAGATCCGCTTGGAGTGAGGCGTTCTGTTGCGGTGTCTACGGTGCTCAGTACAGGGATAACACTTTTTTGTTCTGTTATTATAGCTGTTTTTATGAACCAGACACTGGAGTGGATGAATGTACCCAAAGAGATACACAGGGACGCTTTTTGGTATATTCAAATAGTCATAGCCGGTTTGTTTATCATGAATGCATATAACCTTCTGGCCAGTATAATCAGAGCTCTTGGCGACAGCAAAACACCGCTTTACTTTTTGATTTTTGCTTCAGTGCTGAATGTATTTTTGGCGTTGCTGTTTATTTTGAAATTTCACTGGGGCGTTCCGGGTTCTGCAATAGCTGTAATTGTTTCGGAGCTTGTCTCTGTCGTAATGTGCGCAATTTATGTAAAGCTGAAATTTCCTATACTTCATCTGCGAAGAGAGGATTGGGCATATGCATTCAAAAGAGAAAGTCTTACTTTTGCTTATGAGCATTTGAGAGTCGGTGTTCCCATGGCTGTACAGAGCTCCATTCTCGGTGCAGGGATTCTGATTATACAAAGTGTATGCAATACGTTTGGTTCTGATGTGATTGCGGCTTTCACTGCTGCTTTGAGAATAGAGCAAATTGCAACAATGCCGATGATTTCTTTTGGTATTGCTCTTGCTGCGTATACTGCGCAAAATTTCGGTGCATACAATTTTTCGAGAATAAGAGAAGGCGTAAACAAAGCTTCGTTGATAAATATAGCTTTGAGCGTTGTCATGACGTTGATAATACATTTCTTTGGCAGTGATATTGTCGGGATGTTTATAGGCAGAGGCGAGAGTCATATTATTGAAATAGCAAGAAGTTATTTGTGGATAAGCACATTGTTTTATTTCTTCCTCGGGCAGATTTTTATATTCCGGAATGCTTTGCAGGGTGTGGGTGAAGCAATGATGCCGCTTTGGGCAAGTATTGCGGAGCTTTTTGTCCGTTCTTTTGCTGCTGTGTATCTGGCTGTAAAATTTGGTTATTTCGGTATATTTTATGCGGGGCCTATTGCGTGGATTAGTGCTTCTGTAATTCTTGCGGCAGGTTATTATATGAATCTTGCAGGTATTGTAAAAAAAGCCCATGTGAGTTTTAGATTGCAGAAAAAGTTGAAAAAGAATTTAGGCATATGATTTAAACTTGAGATTGGTTTTAAGAGCTTGTAGTGATAAATCCGGCCTGTTGAATTTTGTGAATGGTTATTTTTTCGCAATTGTGCTATTTTTCAAACTTGTTTTGTTATATAATTACCGGTAAAAAATGGAGAATAATATGAATAAAATTAGGGCAAGATGGAGTAAGTTTTATCAACGCTATAAGGATTTGAACGGTCGTTTAAAAGCTTTTTATGATAGATTTCGCAGAGTACCTCGCAGGTATCCTCTTGTTTTATCCGGAAAAGAACAGGCATTTTTTAAGAAAAATATAGCAAATGTGAATACATATTTAGAGTTCGGTGCGGGCGGGTCTACTTTTATATGTTTGATAAATACTAAGGCAAGCCGGATTGTTTCAGTTGAGTCTGACAGTAATTGGGTTAATTATCTGAGAAAATGGAGAATTATCAGGAAGGCTGAAAAGAAAAGGTTAAAATTTTTCTCTGTAAGTATCGGTAAAGTCGGCAAATGGGGAAGACCGACAGAAGAAGATAAAAAAGAACTTTTTCCTGATTATTCTAAAAATGTATTTGAAGAATATAAAGATAATGATTTAATTTTTATTGACGGCAGGTTTAGGGTTGCATGTGCAATTCAGGCTGCACTCAATTCTTCTCAAAATACAAAAATTATGATGCATGATTATGTTAACAGAGAACATTACCATATAATTGAACAATTTCTTGAGGTAGAGGAAACTGTTGATACAATGGCTTTGTTTCGGATTAAAGACGGTGTCAATAAAGATGATTTGTTAAAATTATATGAAGAATATAAGTATAATTGTGATTAGTTGTGACAGTCCGGAAAACGATTAATATTCCCAAGCCGGATACTATGAAGTGATACCCGGGTAAGTAAAATGATGTCGAACACCGCAGGTTATCAATGAGATACAATGAGGTGCTTTATACTCCGTTTTTCTTTCCGGGTGATTTTAAACAAAGGCTTGAAAATAGAGAAAAGGGTAAATAATCTGCAAGAAGCTTTGTAGATAATATTGTGGAGTGTATTTTGATGTGGTACAATGTAATACAAAGTAATATAAAATAATATAAAGTAAGACAAAGGAGAAAATATGTCCTCAGAACAATTTTCATTAAGAATACCAAAAGGAACAAAGGAAAGATTAGAAGAGCTTGCTAAAGCTACGGGCAGGTCAAAGGCTTTTTTAGCTATAGAAGCCATTGAAAAATATCTTGACCTTGAATCCTGGCAGATTAGTGCAATTCAAAAAGGCATAAAAGATATTGATAACGGCAAACATGTATCAATTGATGATGTCAAAAAA
>CASDVD010000075.1 GCA_949284155.1 uncultured bacterium
AAAAAACATTAGCCGATAAAAACGGAGAGGGTGGGATTCGAACCCACGGTGCATTGCTGCACACAGACTTTCGAGGTCCGCACCTTAAACCACTCGGACACCTCTCCTTCTTTTTTTATTATATATTTTTAAATCTTAAACTGCAATGTAGCAAATATTTTTTTGTTTGTTTTTAAAAAAAATATGGAAAATAATATATCATTCACAAAACTTTTGTTTCTAAAATCTGCATCAAATACATCCCGTACTTTCGCTGAAATTCTTAATGACAGATTACTCAACGCTGTCAACAGCATTTGCAATAACTCAGCTGTTTCTATTGTGCACAACTCAAACGAGACAGTTTTTTCCGCCAAAGTCATCAATGGACACAGCAATCCTTTTGAAATCGACGATGAAGAATTTTCCGTAACCGTCATCGATGACCCTAATATTTTGTAATAACACGTTTTTTGATGAAAAAATTTATACATTTTGCTAAAATAAAGTCATACAAATCAGGGAGTTTATTATGACAGATTTTTTTAAACAAAGAAATGAAAAACTAGGACAAAAAGTAGTTGAAGCTCTTCAAAAACGCCACTTTGAAGCGTATTTTTGTAAGTCTAAAGAAGATGCATTGAAACAAGCATTGGAACTCATTCCCCACAATCACACAATTTCCTGGGGCGGCTCAATGTCTATCAGCGAAATTGGGCTGACCAGCGCATTAAAGTCCAATAATTACAATATCATCGACCGTGACAGTGCAAAAAATCCGGAAGAAAAAAAAGAACTCACAAGAAATGCTCTTTTCGCAGACACATTTTTGCTCAGCGCTAATGCAATTTCCGAAGACGGGCAGCTCGTTAATATCGACGGAACAGGAAATCGAATCGCAGCTTTAGCTTTTGGGCCTTCTAATGTAATCGTTATTGCAGGAATGAATAAAGTGGTCAAAACGCTTGATGATGCTGTTGAAAGAGCAAGAACCATTGCTGCACCCGTAAATATGCAGCGTATTGCCTCAATGATTGAACGAAAAACACCTTGCGCTATCAACGGCAGCTGTGCTAATTGCACAAGCGAAGATTCTATCTGCTCACATATAATAATTACAAGATTGTGTTCACCAAAAAACAGAATAAAAGTTATTCTCGTAGGTGAAAATCTCGGATATTAAAAAACTTTTTAAGTAGCCGAAAAAAAACTGCGTGATATAATAGGGTTGGAAAGGGTGGGGTATTATGTACAATCCAAAATCACACAAGGCTGAAGAATTTATTGACCATGAAGAAGTTCTGGCTTCTTTAGAGTATGCAGAAAAAAATAAAAATAATATTGAAGTTATTGACAAAATTTTAGAAAAAGCCAGACAGAAAAAAGGGCTTTCTCACAGGGAAGCCGCTGTTTTGCTCGATTGCGAAATAGAAGAAAAAAATAAAGAAATATTTGAACTGGCAGAGCAGATTAAAAAAGACTTTTACGGAAACAGAATAGTTTTGTTTGCTCCTTTGTATCTTTCTAACTATTGTGTTAACGGTTGTGTATATTGTCCTTATCATTTGAAAAACAAACATATCCCCAGAAAAAAATTGACTCAGGAAGAAATCAAAAATGAAGTTATTGCACTGCAAGATATGGGGCATAAAAGAATCGCCATTGAAGCCGGAGAGGATCCCGTTAACAACCCCATTGATTACATTCTTGAATCAATAAAAACTATTTACAGCGTAAAGCATAAAAACGGTTCTATTCGCAGGGTCAACGTTAATATCGCAGCAACAACAGTTGAGAACTATAAAAAACTGCATGATATAGGCATAGGTACATATATTCTGTTTCAAGAAACTTATAATAAAGAAACCTATGAAAGACTCCACCCGACAGGCCCTAAGCATAACTATGCATACCATACGGAAGCAATGGACAGAGCAATGGAAGCCGGCATAGATGACGTGAGCCTCGGTGTACTGTTCGGATTGGAATTATATCGATATGAATTCAGCGCATTACTTATGCATGCCGAACACCTCGAAGCCGCTTTTGGAGTCGGCCCCCATGCGATAAGCGTCCCGAGAATTAAAAAAGCTGACGATATTGATCCTTCAGCTTTTGATAACGGTATTGATGATGACATTTTTGCCAAAATAGTTGCCTGTATCAGAATCGCAACACCTTATACCGGAATGATTATCTCCACAAGAGAATCTGCTGAATGCAGAGAAAGACTGCTGCATCTGGGCGTATCTCAAATTTCCGGCGGTTCAAAAACAAGTGTAGGAGGATATTACAATCCTATGCCCGACTGGGAAGATTCCGCACAATTTGATGTTTCCGACAGACGACCGCTTGATGAAGTTATCAAATGGCTTATGGAACTCGGGTATCTGCCGAGCTTCTGTACTTCCTGCTACAGACAGGGCAGAACAGGCGACAGATTTATGGAAATTTGCAAAAGCCAGCAAATTCATAACTTCTGTCATCCGAACGCAATACTTACATTAAAAGAATATCTTGAAGATTACGCTTCTGACGAAACAAAACGAATCGGTGAAGAACTTATTAAAAAAGAAGTCGAAATTCTTGAAAGCGGAGAAAAAGTCAAAACCGCAGTTATTGAAGATTTGAAAAAAATTGAACAAGGCGAAAGAGATTTTAAATTCTAATTTTAAATTCTAATTTAAACATTGACAGACTAAAAAACCGGAGAGTGTTATCTCCGGTTTTTTGTTTACTGATTTCTAACTCTAATTTTCAGCTTTGGAAACAACGGGTCATTTGAACCAAAATGCGAATAGATAATAGTCTGAGGCCTTTTTACTTCAAATATACCCTTTATTAATTCATAGCAGTTCCCGGGTTTATGCTCAAACTGGTACTTATAAAAATCCATGCCGGTATCATTCAAAAGCAAAAATGTTTTTCTCTTAAACCACGGTTTTTCCAGCGTTATACTGCCATTATTAAAATGTGAAATTTTAACGATTTGCACATCAGGAAAATATTTTTTTATTTCACCTTCTGGCAGAATATCACTAACTATCTTCTTTCCGTCATAAGTTATATTATAAAATTTTAAAGTATGAGCGTTATATCCGATGAATTTCTGCCCGTCCAGAAATTCATATGTACTATTTATTCCGAAACGGATATTGTTATACTCTAATTCGCTAAACCCGCCCGTCCCCGTAGTTATATATTTAGTGAAAAGCACCGGACAGTGTGTTGTTTCCGCAGACCACGATTTTTTAGCAGGATTGTAACAAATTTTTTGGCCGTCCTTTATCCCGTTGAGCATATCAGCTTTGTAATTATAAGAAAAAGCTGCGTTACAGGTTAATAACAGTACAAGTGCTAACAAAATTTTACGTTTCATTAATTTTTCCCTATAAATATTTTATCGTTATAAAATATTTATCATAAACAATAAAAGGATGCAGCCGTTACAATTTACAATGAATATAAATTATCATCATTATCTGAATTTTATAAATGAAAAACTAAAAAATTTTTTTGAAAGCCAAGAACCATATATATTTTGCCATAAAGGCTGCTCTTTGTGCTGCAAAAACTCCCAATTCCCTTATTCTCAAATTGAAATTCAATATCTCAAAGAGGGTATTGCAAAACTGGAAGACAAATTGCGTTCTGAAATTCAGTTGAAAATAAAAAAAATCATAGAAAAAAAGAAAAATTATAAAGGAAAAAACTTCAGGTATGACTGCCCGTTTCTTATTAATAACGAGTGCACAATATACGAACACAGGGGCATTTTATGCAGAGCGTTCGGATTAATGACACACCATGAAAACGGTAAAGTAAAAGTTCCTTTCTGCTGCTATAAGGGATTAAACTACTCTAATGTAATGAATCTTCAAAAAAAAACTATATCCGTAAGAAAATTTAAAAAACTTGCAACAGACAAAGAACCGCTAGGATTTAATATCAGCTATGTATCATTGACACATGAAGACTTTGAAGAAGAATTTAATTTGAAATTCGGAGAAAAAAAGCCTTTAATAGACTGGTT
Organism: uncultured bacterium; assembly: GCA_949284155.1. Lineage (GTDB taxonomy): Bacteria > Cyanobacteriota > Vampirovibrionia > Gastranaerophilales > Gastranaerophilaceae > Spyradomonas. The sequence goes on from CASDVD010000075.1 coordinate 4,013, forward strand.
TATAGATTAATTATCTCATTTCCCGCAATTTGAACATCATGCACATCTTTCATAAATAGCGCAATATCTGCACTTCACTTTTTAAATCTATATGACTCCAGAAGTCCGATATGAGCAGCAGTAAATAATACACCCAAAAGACCGGGAATTCTGTGAGATTTTTTAAGCTTGGCAGCAGCATAACTAACCCCGACAGATGCCGCAGCCGCATAGCCGGTAATTTTCACATAATTCGGACGTTTGCTTTGTATACCCCCGGAAATATTTCTTACTTTCATCATTATTTTTTCCGATAAACCGTTATTTTATTTTCTTTAACGAAGACAGGAAGTTGTTATGTTCAACATCACCGTCTACCTTTGTCAAAAAGACCTGACAGTCTCTTTCATCAGCTTCAATTGGTGGAAGCTGCTTCAACTCGGCAGCATAATACAGGCTGTCATTTCTTCCGCTCAGAGAAACTCTGTTCGCCAGACTGTTCAATGAAAGATTTCTCAGTGCGCCTGCAAAGCCCTTATTTTTATTGCTGAACTTTGTATAAATCCGCAAAGAAGCATCTCTGGATTCCAAATCAAAACGTCCGATAATAAAGGAACTGAGCTGCGGTGCAGAAGATTTAATCATTATTTTTTCTACTACATTATCCTTAATAGCCAAATCACCGATAATTCTGTCAAAATTACCCTCCGGTATATTAACCAGATCAACAAGCGTAGACGGACTAATCATCGCCATCGGATTTCTGAATAATGCAGCAAATTTCAATACATATTCAATTAATCCAATCTTTCCGATTGTCCCTTTTTTAATTTCAAACTTTATGGAACCATTGAGTTTTAAAGAATCATCCGTATTCAGCTCAATCAAACCGCTGGCTTTACCTGAAATTTCTTTTTTCAGTGCAAGCAATGATGTTGCCAGAATATCAGAATTAATATCTTTAACTCCCAATCTCACACTATATATATGTTTTTTCAAATCACAAATAACTTTACAAGAAGAAATTCCCTCAGCAAAGTCAAATCTGTTCGACTGAACCTGCAAAACACCGTTTCGGTCAAGCGTAAGGTTAGCTTTCAAATTACCGATATTTATATCATTATAAGAACCCTTGACCAGATGCAGTATACATTCTTCTATAACGAGCAATCCGGTATCAAATGTATACGAATCATAGTCATCTTCCTTTGCATCCTGCTGTGCAAGAGTTGATTTTTTATCCACTCCGCTTACCGCAGAAGTATTTTGATTATTAAATGATTTCATCAATTTATCAATATCGATATTATCAACAGTCAAATTAACATTTTTTATGATTATCGGGAATATCAATTCATTAACCATATTGCCGCTCAATTCATACTGTGAACGTTTAAACCTTCCTTTTGAATCCAGATAAATACGATTCTTGTCAGAATAGAAATTTCCCTCTTTAATTGAAAGTCTCATAGACGGAACTCTGACACTTTCAATTTTCAAATGTCCATCCAGCTTAGGAGTTTTATCCATTTCAACAACTCTCAATTTTCCGGCAATTGTACCTTTTCTAAACATTCTCTGGCCGATGAGAACATTCAAAAACTCACTCGGCAGCGGTTTTGGAATTTCAAATCCCAAATCTTTAATCAGAAGTTTTGCACAATCAACATTTCCGCTGATAGTAAGTATTGGTTTTACACCTTTTGAATTTTTATCTAAAACAGATGCAATGTAATAGTTTATTTTCTTTATATTCAAAAGATTATTTTCAAAGTGTAAATCAGCAGTCAAAGCTCTGTCATAGTTAACAGGGCTCAATGAAGCTCCGTCAACCAGAATATCTTTACCCTTAGCGATTTTTGTCATCCATAATATATCAATTTTGTTATATATAGATTTAACATACATTTTCATGTTTGAATCGCCTGTGAGCGTCAACGGACATCCGACAATTTTCGATATATAATCTTTTGTCAATTCATTAGTCGCAACACCGTTCGCCTCTATATTTATATCAACAGACTTCATATAATCTTTGACAGTGCCGAAAAAGTCTATGCTGTTTTTTTTGTTTGAGCCGTACCAGCCTTTGAAATTTTTCAATTCTATATCGTTTTTGGAAATAGCGACAAATCCTTCAGATAAAACGACCGGCAGGTTATTCAAAGGGATTACCTTTAAGGAAGCTTTATTTAAATTAACAGCACCGCTTAAACCGTCGTTTGTCATGTTAATTTTAAAGTCAAAATCACCCTTTATATCTTTGAAAAATATCAGCATTTCCTTGCCGTTGGGAACAATCAGGTTTGACTCCAACAATTCAACCACATTTTTAATATCAAATTTCTTTGAAAATACTGTTAAGTCAAATTTTCCCTCATCGTCTGAAATACTGTTGATAGAGATTTTAGAATTATTAACTCCAAGCAGTCCGTTTTTTATATGCAATTTACGGTCTTGAATATAAACATTTCCATTGTCTGAAAGTGAAATTTTTATATTTTGATTATTTTTGTTTACATCAATATTTAAATCAAAGCGTACATATTTCGGATCTCTTTCACTTGTGATTTCCATATTTTCACCGGAAACTTTGACTGTCGTATCTTTATCAAGTCTGTATACAATAAAACACTTTTTCAGATATAACAATGAATCGAACCACTGAACTCTCCACTGTGATTTCTTTTTTTCTTTTTGCTCTTCCTGAGGGAAAAGTTCTGTTATCTTATTTACATCTACAAATAAATTATCCAAACCGACCTGTTTTAGCACAATCCGTTTTTGCAAAATTTTTGAAAAAGAAATTATTGTATTAAAGTTTTCTACATCCAGAAGAGTTTCTGCACCCTTAGTCATTTTAATTTTGTCAACCTTGAATGCGAGAACAGGAGAAAGGCTTGTTTTCAAAACAGGACTGTCTATTTGAAGATTAACCCCTGCGGATTGCGACAAAGTCTCTTTTATCTTATTTTGTATTTTCACGCTCGAAACAAGTTCAGGCAGGACTTTCAAATATAAAACAAAAGGCAGGGCAATTATAACCCCGGCTAATACACAAACAGATATTATTATTTTCCAATTTTTACACATAACTATCAAACTCTCATCAAACCTATTCTCAAAGATTTATAAAAAACAATAAAATTATAGCATAATATAAATCATTATTTGAACTAAACAGCCGCTTTTACAACAGCTTTTTTTACATAAGTTTTTTCATTAATACTTATACACGGCATATGAGCATCTTCCGGAGTAAAGATTAAAAACATACCTTTTGATGCGTTGAGAAAACTGCCTTTTCCTTCTAAAAATTCAATGTCATCAGACTCATTATAATCTGTGAGTTTTGTACAATTCGAAATATTCGTATAGCCGAGTTTTTCTTCTCCGCTGATAATATACTGTATATCTATATATTTTTTATGAGCTTCAAATTTTCCTTCCGATTCGGGTTTTGTGTAATAATCCTGAACACTGATAAATATTTCATCTTTGCTGATTTCGTATTTTCCGTTTTCCATTGATTCAAGATTTGCATTCCGGATATATTCCAGACCTTTCTTTATTCTTTCGCCAAGACCATAATAAAATTTTGCATTTTCAATTTTATCTATTATCATTTCTGCCTCCGTTTATACTTATTAATTATTATCTATCAAAAATTTTTAACGCATCAGCATGTTATAATTAAAAAAAATGAATAAAAGCAGATAAAATAATGACTGAAATAACAAGTCTTTCAAATCAACAAATAAAAGAGGCTGCAAAACTGCAGCAAAAAAAATTCAGACTTCAATCGGGACTTTTCCTCCTTGAAGGCTATAAAGCTATTCATGAAGCGTTTAATTCCGGAATAGAAATAAAAACCGTATACACAGAAACAAAACATGCAAAAAAATTTGATTTCATAAAAGAAAAAATAGTAACAGTCTCCGAGCAGGTACTCAAAAAACTTGCGACAACAGAAAGCGCACCTGAAGCAGCAGCTGTCGGCGTACAGAAAAAATATACTGTTGAAGAAATACAAACACTAAAAAAAATTGTGCTTTTAGAAAATATAAAAGATGCGGGGAATCTGGGAACAATCATCCGCTCGGCCGCTGCTTTCGGAATCGATGCGATTGTAACGGCTAAAGATACCGCTGATATTTATAACCCCAAAGTTGTCAGAGCCGCTGTCGGAGCACTTTTTAAAATCCCTGTGGTTAAAATATACGATTTGCCTGAATTCAGAAAAAAATTTTACAGGCACAAATTCATTGCAACAGTAGTAAATTATCCGAATTCAAAAAATCCCTCTTCAATAAACTACAACGAGCCGTTTGTGCTTTTATTCGGCTCGGAAGCCGACGGCTTAACCGATGAGGCTGTCAATCTTTCAGATATTAAGACCACCATTCCTATTAGCACCAGGACGGAATCTTTGAATTTATCTGCCGCTGCTTCAATTATGTTCTATATTTGCGCTAATTATTAAAAAAGATAAAGCTATATTATTTTTTAAATATTTGAGAAGATAGCCGTTGTTCCATGGTTTCAAGTCTTTTTTAAGATTTATAAAAGAAGTTATTGTAAATTTTTCATAAAGTGTACTAAATCCACTCATTATCAATGTTTTCGCTATTGCTACACCGGTAAAATTGTAAAAGAAAAAGCATGGAAAGCTCAAAAATTGCCCGAAGTGAGAAAGTTTGTTTTAATATAAAGATGTTCGGAATTTATTTGATGTTTAAATCATCACGGAGAAACAAAATTCTTCGGAGGAATTAACCGGCTGATTCAGCCTGATTTTTGCACGAAAATTCATATACATCGTTTAACCGATAAATAAAATTTCAAACACGACTATAATACAGATAGGAAATTATTTTCTATCAATCGGAGGAAGAATCTTGTTAGAACACGGATACATACAAATCTACACCGGGGACGGAAAAGGAAAGACAACAGCATCACTAGGATTGGCATTGAGAGCATTGGGCCACGGTTGGAAGGTAATGATTATCCAGTTCACCAAAGGAGATCAGGGAACCACATACGGTGAGATTGCTTCTGCCGGAAAATTCATGGAAAATCTTGAAGTTCATCAATTCGGTATGGACAGAGTTGTTTATAAACATAATGTTTGTATGGATGACTATAAAGAAGCTAAAAAAGGCTGGGAATTAGCTAAAAAAGCAATACAAAGCGGTGAATACCAGCTGGTAATTCTGGATGAACTTAATATTTGTATCGCCATGAATATGATTAAAGTTTCAGAAGTTAAAGAAGTTTTATTGAATAAGCCTGAAAACCTTGAAATTGTGTTGACAGGAAGATATGCTCATCCGGAGCTTATTGCTCTTGCGCATTTGGTTACTGAAATGAAACCTATCAAACACTATTTCGATATGGGTGTTATGGCAAGACAAGGTATCGAATATTAACGCAAATAATCCTTAAAGGGATTAGCGGAAATATACGGAGAAATGGGGAAATACGGGAGGTTTAAAAACTCCCTTTTTTTTATTTTGTATTTTCCGCATTATAAATTAATTTTTGTCCTTTTTAGGGAAGAATTTTATTACAGCAGCAATGCCAACCAAAATACCGGCAAAAACAAATGCCGCTTTTGTTTTTGTATTGCCTGCCGTTATTGGTTTCCCTTTTCCTTTCAGATTGGCTGCAGCGTCTTGTGCCGGTTCTTTTTCATTTAGTATATTTTTGTATTTCACAATTTTTGAATAAAGTTCAGGATTTGCTTCATTCAATCCTTTTGCGACAAAAACCTTTTCTAAAGCATCCATTATGTTCAGACCAAATCCCTCATTAACAGCTGCCATATACGCCTGTTGAAAATTTGCCGGGATTTTATATCTGTAAGCAACATTAGTACTAAATGTCTGCTGGTCAAATCTTTCAGACCGGCCAAAGACATCCATGTAAAAAAAGTAATTATTTTTTGCGCTCATTATTTCGGCAAATTTTGCTTTAGCAAATTGAACAGGTTCTTTCAATATTCCTTTTTTGATATGCAAGATATCGGAAAGAGGTTGTATTTGCTCAAATTTATGAAATTCAGCGACGGTTTTTCCGTTGCGTTTTACATTGTCCGCAGCACAATTCGCTATTTGACGCAGAGGCTGAGGGTCATGATTTCCGACACCTATAATAAATCTGTCCGGATTCCACTTTAACTCTTTGGTAAATGCATGATTAGATCCCCAGCCTTCATGCATATATGTTGTACCGAGTACTTTTGTTCTTTTTTCAACACATTCTCTGAGCTTGTTATCCTTAAACAGCGCAAAATCAGACGGGTCAGCCTCAAACTCATGGCTCAACAACCCTGTATCAAAATCGTTGCCTTTAACCTCTTTAACGTAATTGTCAATTAAATCTAAAATTTTTCCGCCAAATTCCGGCTTCATAACATGCCTGCCGTCACGTGAAATAAGTTTCGGCTGCACATAATTCCAAGATGCATCGAACCTCAATGTATCATAGCGTTTTGCAAAAAATTGAACTTTCTCCTTCAGAACTTTAGAAATTTCACTATTCGGATCAGTTAATTTCTCAAAATCCGGAGCAATAAACTGCCAGCTGACTGAGCCCATGAAGTAATTTCTGTTAAACGCCTTTGGATGGCGCCATATCAAATCCGGCGAAAATTTTAGCGGACAATCGCCGACAAGTTTTAAACCTTTTTTATTCAGCATCTTGCGTGCTTTTTGAAGATGTTCATCCGCCAAAAACTGTTTAAACTTGTGAAAATCGGCAAATTCCTTGCTTTCATTTTTAAGCTTTTGCAGCCGTTCAGCTTTGCCGGGCGGATTAAAATCGGGATTGTATAAATTTCTGTCCAGTTCATCCGGCCATTTTTCATAGTTTCTGTCATTGTGAAGCTCGGCCAAATAATCATAAAGCGCTTTATCTTCAAGTCTTTCTTTGTTTTCAGCCACATACTTTTTATAGCGCAATTTAACGGGATTTTCCTCCGTCAGCCTTTTGAAACGCTCATGGGCCTTTTTTAACGCCCTCTCATTGGGACTGTTAGAATCAACTACATTTTCATAATTTACCAGCTTATCATTCAAAGAGCCCGAATTATAACGAACAACACTGTCAAATTCATCTTTTTTAAGAATTGCTGCATATTCAGGTGTAGTTAGAAGATATGTATTTATAACATGATTTCCCAAAGCGGTAGAATCACCGCCATAGGCTATATAAGTCCCCTTAACCCCGTACGTCTGATTTTGAGGAAGAACTTTCACTTCATTAATCCCCAGATATGTCTTCATCATGTCGAAGAATTTCATAGATTCTTCAGATGTAAGATTACCGACACCGGTATTTTTTTCAGGAGACTGCGGAAGACATGCATCATGCACTATCAATATGGAACGCCCTGTTTGACCCGCAAGCTTTTTAGCCTCATCCCTGACCGAGGTAAATTCCTTAATTTCCTCATTTTGAAGAGACCTGCCAAAATTTATACCGCTTTGGATATTTCTAACTTTCATAAACACATACTCTCTTGTATAAAAACAGAAATAAAATAAATTTGCTACTATTGTATCATTCAGAAATATTTTTCTTACATTTCATAACATTTCTTAAAAATATTTTAATTATTTAATACAATCAGCACAATTATAATTTATCGGTTATACTTATAAAGTTGGAGAAAGAAAAAATGCCTTTTAAATTTGAAAAATTAGATATCAATGATGTTGTCCTTATAACCCCCAAAATTTTTCCTGATGAACGGGGATTTTTTACAGAAACATATAAAAAATCAGAATTCTGTAAAAATGGTATAAAAACAGAATTTGTTCAAGACAACCATTCAAAATCAGCCCAAGGGGTGCTGCGGGGATTACATTACCAGAAAAAGCCCAAAGCACAAGCAAAACTTGTCCGCTGCACAAGCGGAAAGATTTTTGATGTAGCGGTAGACTTAAGAAAAGACTCAAAAACTTTTGGAAAATGGACTGGTGCAATTCTTTCGGAAGAAAATAAAAAAATGCTTTTTATTCCGGAAGGCTTTGCCCACGGATTTATTGTCCTCAGCGACTCAGCTGAATTAATGTATAAAGCCTCCGATGAATACTCGCCCGAAAATGACAGGGGAATAAGATATAATGACCCTGAAATCAATATAGACTGGGGAGTTGAGTTTGAACCACTTGTCAGTGAAAAGGATAAAAATCAACCGTTTTTAAAAGATACAGTTGAGGAGGATTTATTTTGAAACTAGTAGTAACAGGCGGTGCCGGCTTTATCGGAAGTTGTTTCATCAGACATATTCTTTCTGTATATCCCGATTATAAGGTTATCAATCTTGATGCTTTGACTTATGCCGGTAATATCCAAAATCTTGATGATGTTAAAGACAATCCTAATTACAGCTTTATTCACGGAAATATTTGCGACAAAAAATTAGTTTCCGAAATATTAAAAGAAGCGGATGCAGTTGTAAACTTTGCCGCAGAAAGTCATGTTGACCGTTCAATAACAGGGCCTGAAATATTTGTTGAAACAAATGTACAAGGCACTTTGAATCTTCTGCAATGCGCAAAAGATTCAGGTATAAACCGCTATCTTCAAGTTTCTACCGATGAAGTCTACGGTACATTGCCAAAAGACGGATACTTTTATGAAACAACACCTCTGGCGCCTAATTCACCGTATTCCGCATCAAAGGCCGGTGCTGATTTGCTTGTGAGGGCATATTTTGAAACATACAAATTACCTGCATTAATTACCCGCTGTTCTAATAATTACGGGCCTTACCAATATCCTGAAAAGCTTATTCCCTTCTTCATTTCACAACTATTAAAAGGTGAAAAGGTTCCGGTATACGGTGACGGATTGAATGTACGTGACTGGCTTTATGTTTACGACCATTGCAAAGCTATTGATGTTGTTTTGCATAAAGGAAAAGAAGGAGAAGTATACAATATCGGCGGACATAACGAAAAAACAAATCTTGAAATAACAAAAATCATTCTTGATGCGATGGGAAAAGACGAATCGTCAATAAATTTTGTTAAAGACAGATTGGGACATGACAGGCGCTATGCTATTGATAATACAAAGATACAATCGGAATTAGGCTGGAGACCTTCATTAACTTTTGAAGAAGGTATAAAGCTGACCATTGACTGGTATTTAAACAACCAAGAATGGATTAAACAAATAGAAAAAAAGAAAGGTGCGGCATAAATGAAAGGTATCGTTCTTGCAGGCGGCGCCGGAACCAGACTTTATCCGAGCACAATGGCAGTTTCGAAACAGCTTCTGCCTATTTATGACAAACCCATGATTTATCATCCGATATCTGTTTTAATGCTTGCCGGTATACGGGATATTTTGATTATTTCAACGCCGGATGATCTGCCCAACTTCAAAAAATTGCTCAAAGACGGTACCCAATTCGGCATTAAATTTACTTATAAAGAGCAGCCTTCTCCTGACGGACTGGCTCAGGCTTTCATTCTTGGCGAGGAATTTATAGGAAATGACCCGGCAGCTTTAATACTCGGCGACAATATTTTTTACGGCCCGGGTTTTTCCGGAATGCTCAGAAAAACCGTAACTGATATTGAAGAACACGGCGGCGCCGCTATTTTCGGCTATCAGGTGAAAGATCCGGAACGCTTCGGAGTCGTTTCTTTTGACAATAACGGATTTGCAAAGACTATTGAAGAAAAACCCGCATCGCCAAAGTCTAATTATGCAGTAACCGGACTGTATTTTTACGACAATAATGTGATAAACAATGCAAAATCACTGAAACCTTCCGCAAGAGGAGAGCTCGAAATCACTGACCTGAACAAAATATACCTTCAAAATAAGCAATTAAAAGTTCAAATATTAGGCAGAGGCTTTGCCTGGCTGGATACGGGGACTCATCATTCTTTGCTTCAGGCTTCTGAATATGTCCATACCATTGAAGAAAATCAGGGCATAAAAATAGCTTGTCTTGAGGAAGTTGCTTTCCGGATGGGTTTTGTGCACAAAGAAGTTTTATTAGAAAATATTTCCGGATACAAAAATAATGAATACTTTGAATATGTGAAAAAAATCCTTTCTCAAGATTAAATTTTAAATAATTATATCTATATTTTCACCTAAATCTTTTTTAATTTTATCCAATACTGTCTGCACATTTTCCGGATTATCAGAAAAAGCAGAATTAAGTTCATCTGTTGCACTTTTTAATTTGGGATACTTACCTGTTATTTTCTCACCGATAATTTGCGCATGATACTTAAATCCTCTATTGCCGACTATCGGCTTTTCACAAAAGGTATTCAGCACCTTCTTTATTCCGTTCATTCCGCCGGAATATAGCACTTTTTGAGTAGTAACACCTAAAACATCTAATGTATTCAGTTGAGCACTGAACGATGGTGAATAACTTCTAGTTTTCATTTTATTTTCACTTTCGTTGGAATTTCCGCACACATACAATGAATACCGCCCTGAAATTCAGGCAAAAATTCTTTAGCTATCGCATCATTTTCACCCGATACAAAGTAGACTTTTTCCTCTTTTACATAAGGTTTTATACTTTCAAGAAATTTTTTCTTCATGCTGAAGCCGATTTTTTTCTCAATTTCATCGGTAATAAATAATCCTTTATCAAATAAAGAATTATTAGTAATATAAACTAATTCATCATTATTATTTTTGAAAACTACAGCATTTAAATAATTATGAAGCTGCTTGAGAAAAAAATCCTTCTGCCTTCCGGGAGAATGGTTTTCATATATTTCATAAATCCTTCCCGGAACTCTTATAGTTTCAAAACCGGCCTCATTCAAAACTTTCTCAACTTCAGGCGCTTTCGGATACGGGTTAAGCGACATAATTTTTTGTATTTGTTTCATGCCCATACCCAAAGCCATAAAAACTTTTTGATATTTCAAAGAGTCTATGCTCGATTGAATTTTATACATTTTTTCACAAACTTTATCAAAGCCTTCGGATAATGCTGATACAGTAAGTTCATCATCGGCAACAAGCACACGTTTTTTATCCAAAGGACGAATGAACATGTCGAGGTGATAATCCGCCTGAGGAATCACATGTACTTTATCAACCTCAAACATCTTTTTTATTTTATCTATGCTGAATTTTTTCAGCTCATCTTCCCCTATCAGAAGTTCATCTTTCGCCTTTTCAGTTTGCACAAGAAAAAAATTTCCGCCCGGTATATGAGTCCGGCGTCTTAATTTTTCAAGAATTCCAGAGTACTCTTTAATATCTTTATCTATTAGATTTTTTTGAATTAATTTCCGCTCTTGTGTAAGCTCATTAACACCGTATACAAATTCAACATTTCCTAATTTGCACTTTGGAAGATTAACCATAAAAGACAAAAAATTTTGCAAATCTTCTATATTAGTCCCGCTTCTTACATCTTGCTGAGTTTTATCAAAATTAAGATTAAAAAACTTTTTTACAACTTCCGTTTCTCCAAATTCCTCAAAACATTGAAGTTTATTTTTGACAACAGTCCAAAAATCCTGCGCCCAGCACCCTTTTAATATAGGCTGCTCACCGACACTGTTTTTGCTTATTGTAATACCGGCTTCATTCCTGTTCAAAATATACAGGGGCAAATTTTCTTTTTTTGTTATTTCAAGCATTTCTCCGGCTATACCGCAATAATTTGAATTCATTAGAATCCCTCCGAGTTTGCGTGCATCATAGCCTTTGAATGAAGGTTTTGCTAAATTAAATGAATCTACTCTCATATATACTCTAAATCAGTAATAAAATTTTTTTGCTATAGATAGCAAAAAAAATCTATTTTGATTTTAATTTGTTTATGAAAGTAGAAAATAATATATCAAAAATCATTTCACAACCCGTCAGCTATCAAAAGCCCAAAATAAACTCTCAGGAAAATTTGAATACAAAAACAGAACCTCTTGATAAAGAAATCAAATATGCAGCAGGATTCCTCGGCGGCTGCGCCTTTGCAGGGATTATAATGTACGGCGGACGAAACAATTTTGCAAAACTTATTACAAAAATCAAAAATAAACCTCCAAAAACTAATGAAAACTTCCCGAGAAAAACAGATGACATTTTGCAGCAGGCTGAAGAAGTTTTAAAAGATAAGTTGAAAAACAAAACGCCGCTTGATATGGCAGATAATATGACACTTGAAGAAATAATTTACTACAAAAATTTCGTAAAAGAAGATTTGCTTGAAAAATTAGACTATGCAATTGTATATAAATATCTGCATAAAAAATGTGATGCGGATTTATACATCAAAACAATGGACAGTTATATAAATAATAAGATAAATCAAAAAAAATGTTTATCATCAGGAACATTTGACGCTATGAAAGTACTTATTAAAGCATACGTTAAAACAAACCAAAAAGAAAAAGCCGTTGATATATGCGAACGATTTATTACAAATAACAATATGGATTTTCGGGTTGACAAAATAAAGCAATTTTTAACAGATTTAACCTCATAATAATTTTGTTCCCGCAAGTTCCATTATGTAATCAAAATATTTGTCAGTAATTTTATCACCTTCGCTATATGCCTCAATCTCAAGCAAATTGTTTCTGTAAGCCTTATATTGCTCATCAGTGTAATCACCTGACAAATGTACATAATCCCTTTTGGCCTGAACATATTTCTGTGCTTTTTTACCTTGTTCACTGTTATAAGGAATTAAACCGTATTCTTTAACGGCAAGTCTCTCTTTTTCTCTCAATTTCTCATATATAAGAGGAAACTCGGATTTAAAAGCAGACACACTGCCATAACCTGATTCTACTAACGCATCAGCGCCAAGCCCCTCTGTCCTTATAATATCCATGCTCTGCACAAAATGCTTTATTTCATGCTTAATTGTATTGATAATACTCACCTTTGTACGGGATTCAGCATTATTTATCATAATCTCATCCACCATTGCAAACCAGCTGCCCACAGTATTGCTCTCTTTAGATTCAAACTTCAACTGCGGTCTGAGTTTTGCATATCCGGAATCGTTTATAAATTCATCAAATACAGCAATAGCAAATTCTTTTTTATTCTTTGTATTTTGAATTTTTGAAAAAGTATTTATCTCCTTTAATGTAAACCCCTTATTCAAAAGTTTTTGTACAGCCTCGATTTCTTTTTGCGTAAGATATTTGCAATACTCCGAAGATTTTTCAGCAAGTTCTTTTTGCAGCACATTTACTGCTTTTGATATACTTCTTTGTCCCGCTGAAAGCACAAGAACGCCTCCGAGCACACAAGCCGGTGTAATGTAATTTTTATACCTGTTTATTGTTGTATCGCTTTTTACATTTCTTACCTGCATATTTATTTAAAACATGTAATTAATTTTTTTGTTATTTATCACCTGTACAAAATTCTTCAGCTTCATTTTTTTGAACAGAAGGCAGGTTATTTCTATATCTGTAATATAAAAATATATCCGTGAGTAAAAACGCCATATTAAGAATATAAAGCCATATAACAAAATCAAGACTGTACAAAATTTTATGCAATATTCCAAATACATATCCCAACAAAATTAAATAAGAAAAATAAATGCTTTTGCCCTGAACACATTTCGCTTTATATGTTTTGTAAGCTGCAACAGGCCAGCTTACCCCAAAACATACCATCATTCCGGCTTCAAATATACTCATTCTGTCTACCTCCCGCTTTATAAATAAGATTACCACCGCACAAATATTATGTAAAATTTTATTTTTTCAGCATACGAATCTAACAATGATATAATTAAAATACCGGAAGGAGAAAATTATGAAAGTATTACTTTTAAACGGAAGTTCTAACCCAAAAGGCTGCACCTACACAGCTTTATGCGAAATTGCATCAGTTCTGAATCAGGAAGGAATAGAAACTGAAATATTCCAATCAGGAAACAAACCAATAAGAGATTGTATCGGCTGCGGTGCCTGTAAAAAAACCGAGAATTCTTGTGTCTTTGACGATGATTTAGTCAACAGCTTTATTGCAAAAGCAAAAGAAGCCGACGGGTTTATCTTCGGCTCTCCGGTCTATTATGCCCATCCGTCGGGAAGAATTCTTTCAATTCTGGACAGGGCATTTTTTGCAGGAAAAAAGAATTTTGAATTTAAACCCGCAGCTGCAATCGTATCCGCAAGACGTGCCGGCACCACTGCCTCTATAGACGCAATAACAAAACATCTCACAATCAACAACATGCCCGTTGTTTCATCAAACTACTGGAATATGGTGCACGGAAACACTCCTGAAGAAGTAAAACAAGACAAAGAAGGTCTTCAAATATTGAGAATTCTCGGCAAAAATATGGCATGGCTTTTAAAATCAATAGAAGCAGGTAAACACGCCGGTATCCAAATCCCTCAAAATGAAGAAAAAATTTGGACAAATTTTATAAGATAAATGTAAAATACCTGAAAATAACTCTAAAATATTATTTTAGAGTTATTTTTTCAGGAAAGTATATTTCGTCTATTTAAATTTTACGCTCAAAGTCCTCAGTGAATTTAATATAGCAATCACTGACACTCCGACATCGGCAAAAACAGCACCCCACATCGTAATCAGTCCAAACGCTCCCAATAACAAGAACAATACTTTTATTCCAATAGCAAAAACAATATTTTCTTTAACTATAAATAAAGTTTTTCTCGCAATTCTGACAGCCAGACTTATTTTTGAAGGATTGTCATCCATAATTACAACATCCGCAGCCTCTATAGCCGCATCAGACCCGAGAGCGCCCATGGCTATACCGGCATCCGCCCTCATTAAAACAGGCGCATCATTAATTCCGTCTCCGGCAAATAAAACACTTTTTCCGGACTGCTTATTATTGATAAATTCCTCAAGTTTTTCCACTTTTTGTGCCGGCAAAAGCTGAGAATGTACCTCATCAATATCAAGTTTTTCAGCAGCATCCCGGGCCGCAGATTCAGTGTCGCCTGTTAACATTACAACCTTTGATTTCAGCTTTTTCAACTCACTTACAGTCTTGCGGGAATCATCTTTTATTTCATCGGAAATTATTATATAACCTGCATAAACACCGTCAATAGCTGTATAAACAACACTTCCCGCTTTTTCTATAATTTCAAATGAAATTCCGTTTTCTTTCATCAATTTTTCATTACCGGCAAGCACCTCTTTCCCTTCCACGACGGAACGCACACCGCAACCGGCAATCTCTTTTACATCATTAACATTCTCCGGCACAGATTCTATGCCGTAAGCCTTTTTTAATGAATGGGCAATAGGATGTGAAGAAAAAGATTCGGCTATTGCTGTATATTTTAAGAGTTCATACCCGCTAAACGGTTCCACCGGCTCAATACGTGTTACATTAAAAACACCTTTTGTTAATGTACCGGTCTTATCAAAAATAACATATTGAGGATTAGCCAAAACCTCCAGATAATTGCTTCCTTTGATTAAAATACCGGCCTTTGAAGCACCGCCGATACCGCCAAAAAATCCAAGCGGAACAGATATTACCAGCGCACAAGGACAAGAAATTACCAAAAATGTCAATGCCCGCCTCAACCATTCAGAAAATTCAGCCCCCTGAATTAGCAGCGGCGGCAATATCACAAGCAGCAAGGCTGATATAACAACAACCGGCGTATAATATCTTGCAAACCGTGTTATAAATTTTTCAGTCTTAGCCTTCTTGCTGCCGGCATTTTCAACGAGCGCCAAAATCTTTGACACGGTAGATTCAGAATAAGGTTTAGTAACTTTGATTTTTAAAACACCGTTGAGATTTATAGTTCCGCTCAACACTGAAGAACCGCTCCTCACATCCTCAGGAACAGATTCACCTGTCAATGCGGCACTGTCAACAAGAGCATTTCCCTCCAACACCACACCGTCCAGAGGGATTTTTTCTCCCGGCATAACAGTAATAACATCACCTGCATTCACCTGTGCAGGATTTACTTTTATTATATTCCCGTCTTTCTCTATATTTGCGTAGTCCGGTCTTATATCCATCAAACCGATTATTGAACGACGGGATTTTTCAACCGCATAAGACTGAAACAATTCGCCAACCTGAAACAATATCATCACCATAACAGCTTCAGGATATTCGTTTATTGCAAAAGCTCCTATTGTAGCTATACTCATCAAAAAATTTTCATCAAAAATTTCTCCTTTTAATATATTTTTGAAAGCAGCTTTGACAACCTCAGCTCCGGCTATAAAATATGCAATGAAAAAGACCGCAAATCTCAAGACACCCTGAGGCTGAAATAATACCGCCAGAAAAAATACTGCTGCTGCTGCAATAATTCTCGTCAGAGTCTCTTTTTGTTCTTCATTCATGTTATGCCTCCTTACGATTGAACAGTTGCTCAACTATATTATTATAATAATTGAATAACTATTCAAATGTCAAGTCCGTTTTAATAATCATTTACAACAAATTGACAATTGAACAACTCTACAACTATACTAAACTAGAAACATTAAAGCAAATTTAGTATAGTTTCTTAAAGCTATACTAAATAATTTTAAACGAATTTCCGTAAAGGATTTTAATATGACAACAAAACAAACAGACTGCGAAGCAGCAAACCAAAAACTGGTAGATAAAATACGCCCCAAAATGCCGCATATGAAGCTTTTGTATGAATTATCGGATTTTTTTAAAGTAATGGGCGACAGCACAAGAATACAACTGCTATGGGCGCTTGAAGAAAGTGAAATGTGCGTTAGCGATTTAGCAGTACTTTTGAATATGACTAAATCAGCAGTCTCTCATCAGCTTAAAGTACTCAGAACAGCCAAACTTGTACGGGCTCAAAAAAAAGGCAAAAATGTATACTACGCTCTTGACGATGAACATGTGAAAATAATTCTTGAAAAAGCACTTGAGCATGTCAGTGAGTAGGGCTCAATACAGAATTATAAATTAATTTTTACACCTACCATAACACTTGAATTATTTCTGGTTTTGTTTAGTGCGTCTGATTCTTTTGTATATCCCACAGAAAGTGCGGTCTTTTCATTCAATTTTGCACCTACAGATACAGAAAACTTTTTATTATTTTCAGTAAGTTGATTAAAGCCTCCGACAGAAAGATTCTGACGGACTATTGATACATTGGAGTTTCCAAAAATAGTCACATCTGTGCCGGCTGGTCTATATTCAGCAGCAACGCCTCCTGATATTCCACTATCTTTTGCAGGCTGAGTAATCACTGCATGTGCATTTACCCCGGCCATTATTTCAAAATTATCAGATAAATCATATTTTACAGAAGATGCGGCATTAAGTTTAATACCCGGTTGGATTTTTGGCTTTTGTTCACCGCTTGTCAACCCTAAGTCCGCAACTAATCCGGTATTTATAATATTATTCAATGTAAACTTTCCAACAGTATTATTCATTCCAATACCATCTTCAAGTACAAGTCTTGCATCACCAAAAATACCACCGGCATCATGAATGTCATCTGTTTTAGCTGCGATAGAAAAACCACCCTCCAACGTAGCTTTTCCTATATTAGTAATTTCAGTTTTATCTGTTTGAATAAGATTTGTTTTCTTTCCCAAAGCTCCTTTAAAAAAAGCTGACACATATTTTTGATTAAGTTCAGTCATTTTTAGAGGTAATTTGACCTTGCCTTTAGTTTCTACTTCTACATATTTTCTGCCTGCCAAATCTTCCGGTCTTGGTACGTATTCTATTCCCAAAAAAGTCTTATATAAATCTTTCATTCTTTCTATTTCATCAGGAGTCATTCCTTCTTGGATATGGTAATTTTCGGGATTTTTCATACCTTGAGCAAACTGCTCGTCAACTTCTTTTTGAATTTGTTGTTTTGTCTGCTCATTATAGGAAGCAACTAACCCTCTTGCTGTACCTTCTGTATATGAGACAATACCTTTTGTTTCAAAAAACACCTCAGAGTCATCATTTTTCTTATTTATGCCCTTATACTCCGATTTTAATCCAATACTTTGGGAATTATGAAATATTGAAGATTCATTTGTATTCTTGTATTGCAAAGAAAGAGCAGCTTCTCTGGGATTCATTTCTTCATTTTTAACTATTTGCACACCAGCATCAGCCGTAACATTCCCAACCGATGAAATTTCAACCGAGCCGTTTATAGATGACTTTTTATTAATATCAAAATCAAAAGGAGTTTCACTATTATAATCACGTTTATCCATTTCATTCCCGAAAGCAGCTTCATCTTTCATCGCAAATTCCTGATAAGAATGATTTTCATCTATAATTGTTATATAGCCGCAGCTTTCGAGTTTGCCGCTTTTATAGACTTCCCTGATTGCATCTTTAATATTTGCGGCATCTATAACAGTAGCTTCAGAATAGTTATTAAATACATATTTTCCATCACTGCGTTGATATAAAAGAGTTGTATGATTGCTGCCATCATTAGTACCACAGAGCAAAACAGCATTAATGCCACAATCATTAAGAGTTTTCATCAAAAATTCATGAATAGTTGTGCAAATCAAACCGCTTAACTCTTCACCGGTTTCTGTATTTAAAATTTTATCAAGCACTTCAGTTTGAGAAGCCCCTATGTCTTTATGAGTTACTTCACTGTCATAAGAATCTTGAAGGTCGCCTAATATTGAAGATACGGTATTTTGTAGAAGCTCCTGATTATCTTTATTATTTAGAATATATGACTTTAAATATTCATAGCAATTTTCAGAATTATGTCCTTGATTTTTATAGTTCTTTAATTGGCTTACAGTAAGATTTTCAGGCTTAGCGTCTTTACGCCATTCAAGCTCTTCATTATTATCTAAATAACGACGTTTTACTACGGAATAGTCATAAGTCGTATTACCAGGTTTATATTCTCCGTTTTTTATTAATGATTCATTTTTGAAAATCAAATCAGCATTCACGTCAAAATGAATACTGTCTTTTTGAATATCCGTTGGCATTTCAGAATCGACATGTGCATCGCTGCCAATCTTTTTACTTTTATTTTCCATTATAATTACTCAATAATATCCCTTATGTTTATAAAGTATTTTTTGCACAAAAAATTGCTTAAAATTGTAAATAAGTTGAATTTTTATTAAGTAATGCAGGTAATTATTTAAGCTGTCTTTTTAAATCACTTCTGACTTCTGATAAAGGGCCGCTATTCGGGTCTTTCAAATTGTCAAAATACTTTTTGACATAAACAACTGGAAATTTAGGAATCCACCCCAATTTCATGAAGATAGAAACAGTTTCAGCACCCTGAGAAAGCATCAATTCATCAATAGTTTCTTCATATGCCGGAGAAATAGATGAAAGAAGTTTCAATGAATAATCAGCAAGAGTCAAAACCGAATAACCGGAAAGCACTCCCGTATTTTCAACAAGATGAGTGACCTTAAAATCTTTGTCATTGATTTTGACTTTTTGAACACCCTCAGGCAAAACGATATCAGATGATGTCATTCTCTCAATCTCGTACCATTCACCTTCATATTTAAGTCTTAACTTATGCGGGTTAGGCATATAAATATCGTCAAAATCATTATTTAAGAGTTTATTTCCTTCATAGTCAACAATACCGTATTTATAATTTTTACAAACTAAGAACATTTTTCCGAAAAGAGGATCAATTGAAGAATACTCGGGCGGGATTATTGCGCTGCCGGTTTCATCATACAAACCATAATCTCTTTCATTGCCGAGTTTTGCATATTTGCCGAAAACTCTTTCCGCATGTCTGTATTTTGGCTTGACAAGATATTTACCGCTGCTGTCTATAATACCAAAACGGTTCTTTTTCTGAGCAATCCAGGAATTATCCCCGAGAGGTATGAGTTTCTTATACTCAGGTTTTACAATAATACTATTATTTTTATCTTTTAATCCAAAAAGGCCGTCCTCACTATAAGTCTGTACATCAAAATAGCTGACTGCTCCGGTTTGAGTGCAGTACACTGGACTTCCCAGTAAAACTAATAAACCCAATAAAACAATAATTCTTCTCATACTCTGATGATACCACAAAGTATAAGAAAAGTTAACGAAATGGCACTCTAATGTGACATAGAGTAAAATAAAAAATAAGTATCGTTTAATTATAGGAAAAAAATGAATAAAAAGTTTGCCATTAATAACTTTATAGGGATTTTATTTGTATTTTTTATAATATTTATTACAGCCGGCGGAGCGGAGGCAGCAGTAGCATTCCCGACAATAACAGTGGGAATGGGAGACGCAAACACACCGCAGGAATTTACGCAGGGTGTACAAATACTTGTTTTGCTCACGATATTAACTCTGGCACCGAGTATTTTTATCATGACAACAGCCTTTATCCGGATAATAATTGTTCTGGCGCTAACCCGTCAGGCAATAGGTATGGCATCTTTACCGCCGAATCAGGTTCTGGCGGGTCTGGCTTTAATATTAACATTTTTCGTAATGGCACCCACTTTCAACAAAATTAACGAAACAGCCATACAGCCTTATATGAACAACCAGATTACCCAGCAGGCAGCGCTGGAACGTGGTATTAAGCCAATGAGAGAATTCATGATAAAACACACGGAAGAGAAGGAGCTGGGATTATTTTTGAGTATGGCCAAAATTGAAAAGCCAAAAAATTGGGAAGATGTACCGACTTATACATTGATTCCGGCATTTGTTATTACAGAATTGAAAACGGCTTTTAAAATAGGTTTCATCATATTCCTTCCCTTTCTGGTAATCGATATCGTTGTAGCAAGTATTCTTGTATCAATGGGTATGCTTTTCTTGCCTCCGGCAACGGTTGCAACACCGTTCAAACTTATCCTTTTTGTAATGATTGACGGATGGTATCTGATTACCAAAACATTGCTTGAAGGTTTCATAACATAATAATTAAAAAATTTAAGGAAAATAAAATAAATGGAAGATACACAGTTTTTAACAATAATACAAAATGTTTTTATATTAACACTATTAATGGCCACACCTATACTGGTTATCAGCATGATAGTAGGTCTTGTAATAAGCATATTTCAGGCCGTTACACAAATTCAGGAAGCAACATTGACTTTCGTTCCCAAAATTCTCATAGGAATACTGACTCTCATAGTGCTTATGCCCTGGATGCTGAGTACTTTTATCAGCAGAACCAATGAATTATTCGGCTATATAGAAACAATAATTCATTAGGCGGAGGTTTGATGCAGCCTGATTTATTAATGCTATTATCACCTAAAAATATTGTCATTTTCGCAATAATATTTACACGTATCAGCGGAATGATTATGTCTGCACCTTTGTTTTCAACTTTTCCGATACCGATACAGGTAAAAATCTGGCTCACGGCGCTGGTATCTTTCATTTTATTCCCGATAATATCGTCAACACTGCCTTTTTCCGTACCTGCCTCATTTCCGGAGTTGAGCATATATTTGCTTCGTGAATTCGGTGTGGGATTTATGATAGGATTCATTGCAAATCTTATATTTGCAGCTGTTCAAATAGGCGGAGAATTCATAAGTATTCAAATAGGTATTTCAATGAGCCAGATATTAAACCCTGAAACCGGACTCAGCACGCCGGTGCTTGCACAGATATATATAATTTTTGTTGCCTTTGTTTTTATGGCCTTAAATGCTCACCAGTGGCTTTTTGCAGCAGTATACAGGAGCTTTAAGACATTCCCTCCGGGATTGGATTTTGTTTTTACCGGTTCAGTTGTTGAACATATAGTAAGACTTTCCGGAGAAATGTTCGCTATTGCCATAAGTATGATTTTACCTATTTTCTGTGTTATGTTTGTTGCTGAGGTATTAATGGGCTTTATGTCAAAAATGATGCCTCAGATGAATATATTCATGGTGGCAATACCGCTCAAAGTCTATCTGGGTTTGATTCTTATGTTAATGTTTATTTCACCGACAGCGACTTATCTGGCGAACACGATTGAATCCTACCTGAAAGGTATTGTAGAAATGATGATATGAGGAAAGAATGAGCGCAGCGGAAAGGACAGAAGAAGCCACCCCCAAGCGGCGGGAGGATGAGCGTAAAAAAGGTAATATAGCAAGAAGTCAGGATATGACCTCTTCTCTTTCTATCAGCGCAGCAGTCGGACTGCTGATTATGCTTTCTTCTTTAATTTTGCACAAAATCAAATCACTGATGGAATATGCTTTCACGCATATTCATCCTGAGGAAATTGAGATAAATGATGTCATTGCACTATTCAGTCCATATGCAAAAGCATCTGGAGAAATTTTGCTGCCGTTTCTTTTAGGGTTGATGATTATTACGGCAATTGCCGTACGTGTTCAGGTGGGGCCGCTTTTTGCACTTGAAAAAATCAGACCCAAAATGGATAGATTCACAATGGGCCAGATTATGCAAAGTTTGAAAAGGATGTTTAACCCGTTTGAGCCTAAAAACCTCGTCGAAATAGCAAAATCTCTGGCGAAAATGGCCATTGTAGGGTACAGCGGATATTCAGTTTTGCAGTCAAGAAAAGATGAACTGTACGGACTGGTCGGTGTTGATATAAATACAGCCCTCGCTGTTTTAGGCAGCATTTTGCTAAATATGACAATCAATATGTGTGTAGCTATGCTTATTCTGGGTTTTATTGACAAAAAATACCAGAATTACGAATACGAAAAATCAATAAAAATGACCAAACAAGAGGTCAAAGACGAATATAAAAATATTGAAGGGGATCCGACCGTTAAAGCAAAAATCCGCTCTGTCCAGATGCAATTTATGAAACAAAAAATGATGAGTGCAGTTCCTCAGGCTGATGTTGTGGTCGCAAACCCTACACACTTTTCGGTTGCAATAAAATACGATAAAACTAAGGCGCCTGCACCGATTGTAGTCGCAAAAGGCGTAGATTACATGGCCTTTAAAATAAGAGAAATCGCCAAAGCAAATGATGTACCTATAGTTGTTAACAAACCTCTTGCGAGAGCATTATATAAACTGGTCAAAGTAGATCAGGCAATTCCTGCGGAATTGTACGTTGCAGTTGCTGAAATACTTGCATTTGTTTACAAAAAGGATAAACATCTGCATTCTTCAATTAAAGTGTAGCATTGCAGAGGAAATTTTTCTGTATTATGATGTTAGCAGATAAAACATTAAGCTGAACGGAAATAACAATGGAAAATAAAAATTTAAGGAATATCGCTATCATAGCGCACGTTGACCATGGTAAAACCACACTGGTCGATTGTATGCTGAAACAAAGCGGTGTTTTCAGAGAAAATGAAGTAGTGCAGGAACGTGTTCTTGACAGCAATGATTTGGAAAAAGAACGTGGTATCACAATTCTCGCCAAAAATGTTTCAATTAAATATAAAAATTACAAAATTAATGTTGTTGACACACCGGGCCACGCAGACTTCGGCGGAGAAGTTGAACGTGTGCTCGGCATGGTTGACGGAGCACTGCTTATCGTAGATGCGGCAGAAGGGCCTATGCCGCAGACAAGGTTTGTACTGTCCAAGGCTCTTGAACTCGGTATAAGAGTTATTGTTGTTATCAATAAAATTGACAAGCCTGCAGCAGACCCTGATAATGC
Source organism: uncultured bacterium (assembly GCA_949284155.1). Taxonomy (GTDB): domain Bacteria; phylum Cyanobacteriota; class Vampirovibrionia; order Gastranaerophilales; family Gastranaerophilaceae; genus Spyradomonas. The sequence continues at coordinate 27,550 of CASDVD010000075.1, forward strand.
ACTGAACAAAGTGTTCGACCTGTTCACGGAGTTAACGGATAATGAATATCTGATTGATTTTCCTGTTATCTATTCAAGCAGTTTAATGGGCTTTGCCAAAAAAGAGCTTGAAGATGAATCAAAAGACATAACACCTTTGCTTGATTCAATTATAGAAAATATAAAACCGCCGTCAGGCGATGCAACTAAACCGCTTCAATTCCACGTAACAACACTGGATTACAATGAATATGTCGGCAGAATTGCTATCGGCAGAATCGTAAACGGCGTAATTCATACTCAGGAACAACTCAGCCTTATGAAAGCTGACGGTTCTGTTGTCAGAGGAAAGGTAAACAAATTATACGGATTTGAAGATTTAGGCAGAGTCGAAATTCAGGAAGCCTCTGCAGGAGATATTGTCGGTGTCGCAGGATTTGCTGATATACATATCGGAGAAACGCTTGCTCCGTTAGATAATCCGGTTGCACTGCCTCTCATCAAGGTAGATGAACCTACTTTACAGATGATTTTTTCTGTAAATGACAGTCCGTTTGCCGGACAGGAAGGAAAATTCGTCACCAGCAGACAGCTGCGCAAACGCCTCTATCAGGAATTAGAGAAAAATGTAAGCTTAAGAGTTGAAGATACTGAAAATACCGATATGTTCAGAGTTTCAGGACGTGGTGAACTGCACTTAAGTATACTCATCGAAACTATGAGACGTGAAGGCTACGAATTTCAGGTTTCAAAACCGGAGGTTATTTATAAAACTATTAATGAAGAAGTTTATGAACCTTATGAAAACCTTCTTATTGATGTTCCTGAAGAATGCGCCGGGTCTTGTATTGAAAAGCTTGCCGGACGCAAAGGCGAAATGCTCGAAATGTCAATGACCGGCAACCGTTCAAATATGAGATTTTCAATCCCCGCAAGAGGTCTAATCGGATTCAGAAGTGAATTTATTCGAATGACACGGGGTGAAGGTATTATGAACCATACTTTTGAAGAGTATAAACCATATGCCGGCGACATTCCCCGTCAAAGAAGCGGTTCTTTGATTGCATTTGAAGAAGGAGAAGCTATACCCTATGCGCTGGGTCAATTTGAAGACAGAGGCGTCTTTTTCATTACACCCAAAACTAAAGTATACCGTGGAATGATTGTCGGAGAATGCAACAGACCTCAGGATATACCTGTTAATGTATGCAAAACTAAAAAATTGACAAATATGAGAAGCGCTACAGCTGATGTTATGGTTACATTACAGGCACCACGCCAGATGTCGCTTGAAGATTGTCTTGAATATATTGCAGACGATGAATTAGTCGAAATTACACCTAAAAATGTAAGAATAAGAAAAGCTGATTTGGTTAAATTCAGATAATATAAATTTGTTTGTAAATCTGCCTTATTCAAACTAATTCAATGTTCCCAAAAAAGATGAAAAAGTCTTATTCATTGTAGAGTTAGGAATTTCCATTGAATCAAGATGCTGAACAGATTGCGCAATCTGTTTGTCCCCTCCGGCAGTCTTTTCTGCTCTGCTTTTTTCAACGCTTCTTGTTATTGCAATATTAAGTTTTGGAATACCGACACCCAGAACAACACCTGAATATACATATCCCAGAGCTTGTGCAATATTTTTATATTTTATTCGTTTGCTGACAGAGTTGAAAGCCTCTTGCAATTTTTTGTCCGAACCTGCGGATTTAACTTTATTAGCCAGAGCCTCCATCAGTTTTCCGTAAGAAAGTTTTTTACCGTTAGAATCCAAAACATCAATGCCTGCTTCTTTCAATACAGGATAAAGAATTTCTTCATGAGACTTAACTTCTGCTTTTGTAATCCAGTTCCAGCCTTTTTTCAGCCCTTTAAGATTTTGTGCATTATATGTTTTTTCATCATAATTAATTAAAGACTTGTCCATTTTATTGGCAGCAAGCTTAGAAACAAAGCCGCCCAATATAAGCCAGTTTACAAAACCGAGAGTATCTTTTATTGTGCTTTCACGTAATTCATCTTTATTCCGTGCAGCAACCATACGGCTGAAAATTGTCGTTGCATATATCAGTTTAAATTGAGGAATAGTAGGAACCATACCTTTATATTGAAGTTTTGGCAAAAATTTCTCTTTTTCAAAAGGTGCAATGGTTCTCATCATGGCAGCGGCTATACCAGCTCCCATGGCAGTTTTCAACGCTTTAAACCCGAATGATTTATCGGGTTTTGCATCTTCATTACCGACAAAGCCCTCTTTACCTGTACGTTTTTTTGTCATATATGCATTTAACGGCTGCAAACTCATTCCGACAGCCATCGGAACCGCAAGCCCGCCCAGAGCGGTAGTAGTTTTCAACCTTTTAAGCACTTTAACAAACTCTGCATCAGTAAGTTTTGAAACATTAGCCTTGTCCAGAAACGCTTTTTTCAGTGAAAATGCGTCATTCAGTATACTTTCTAAGCTTCCTTCAACAGAATAAGCCCCGTTTGTCAGTTTTAAGTTTTCTGTTGCACCAATATCCGCAGCAATTTTGAATTTTGCTTCGTTGTATATTTTTGAAGGAATTTTATATTTATCGGTATTTGCAGAAGAAAGAAGTTTGCTGACTTCTTCTATCGTTGATTCGCTCAGCTTTTTATACGGATTTGCTTTATCAACAGGATTATAGCCCTGAAGCTCTTTTAAAACACTTCTGTAATAATCATCAGAAGCGGCATTTTGTTCTATAAACTTTGAAAATACATCTATAGAATCATTATTGTTAAACAGCAAATGAGCTTTAACACCATTTGCTTTATTAAAAGCATGAGAAATAAGATAACCTGCGCCTAATCCCACTAAACCTGCAAATGAATGGTTTAATGTAGAGCTGAATTCTCTTGCTGCAGTTTCTACACCGGCATCAGGATTTCTTGCCGTGTCAACCACTGTCCTTGGCGTATCCATAAAAGCAACATCGACAAATACCGCTCCCAGTGCAGGATTAGTATTTAAGAAATTAAAAGCGGTTGAAAGAATTTCTGCTCCGCCTCTAAAGCTTTGTTTATGATTTTGAACTTTTCCTTTTTGTTGAATATTTGGATGTATTGCTGTTATCATTGTTTCGCCTTATTTTATATAGTCTGTTTACTTAAATTGCCTTCAGCTTCCGTAAAATTTGTTCCGAAAGCCTGGAATGCTTTTTGGGCATATACACTGTGGGGGAAAATTGTAGGATATGAATGATATCTGTTTATCGTCATTTCAAGCTCTTTTTTTCGTTTTGATTCAGTCTGCTTTCTGACATACCATGGAACAAGAATACCCAAAAGCAGCATTGAAAAGCCTAACGAACTAATTTCACACAGTGAACGGAGATTTTTAGCCTTTTTAGAAATCTGTCCTGCTTCGTCAAATGATTTCAGGTTCGTTTCTCTGGCCCAATATTTGAATCTGTCTATAATATTATTTGATTTTGGCTTATCAGAAAGATAATTGAATAAATCTGTTTTATCTTTGCTGAATTTTTTGATTAAAGAACCAACGCCCTTATTAACATAATCACCGAAGAAATACAAACTGCAAAAAGTTGCTATATCACGGAATGTAGCTTCTCTGAGCTCATTTTCATCTTCTGAAGCAAGCATTCTGCTTGCAAAAGTAGAAGTAGCTATCCAGCGGCACTGATCCATCGACGGCAGAATCTTGTTAAACTGCAAAGACGCAAGGCTCGGCTTTTCTTTTAAAGAAAGCAGCGCTACACCAACCATCAACGCAGCGGCACCAAGCTTTTGCATCCAAAAGCCCGCTTTTTCTTTTTGCGTCATTTCCTTTTTTGTATTTTGCCGAATGAAATCTTTATAAATCGGTGCGCCCTCTTTGCCCGAAGATTTACGGGTAATCCAGCGATTTATGGACTGAACTGAAGCAGCCAGCGGTATTATTATTGCTAAACCGGTTAAACTCTTTTTGTTCGCAAATTTCACTGCCTTTTCATAAAAAGACTTTAATTTCTCAGAGTCCATTTCCTTAAAAAGTTTTCCGCAATCAACCGTATCTCTGAGGAAAGTTCTAAAATCTATATTAAAAGGCTTTTCAGAACCATGAAATCTAATATGTTCCGCACCTTTTGTATTTTCTATAAAAAGTTCATAAACTTTTTTCAGTTCTTTTTTGTCTTTTTTTCCGTGTATAATTTCTTTGACAAGCTCTCTTGAGTCATGGACATGCTGTTCGTTCACATCAACGTCTATCCATTTTTTGCCGACATTAATCTGCATATCCTTAAATATGCCGTCAACATACTTATCAACATTATTCACCTTTGAATAACGGGTATGAAGTTCTTTCAGGCTGTACTCATTAGCCCATAAATTTGATAATCCTTTATAATCTTTATTAAATAATTCAAAAACTTTTGCCGCACCCAAAACAAAAAATCCGGGAATCAAACAGTTCACAACAAGTCCTGATGACTCTCTTCTGAAAGTTTCAGCAGCAGCAAAACCGTTCGTTTTTGCATCAACAACGGTTCTCGGTATGATAGCTGTTGCAGCATCTATAACTGAAACACCCACCATCGGATATGTGTTACATTGCTGCAGAACCCATGTTGCAGCATCCAAAGGCCCTGCCTTAAATGATGGTGTGATTTTATTATTCAGATTTGTATTAATGCTAACTTTATCAATCATAATTAATTACAAATTCATGGATGTGACGGCTATATCCCTGCCTTTATCATAACAAGTCCGTATACAAATACAAATCCGCTCAAAAAAAAAATTGCTGTTAAAAAATGTTAATCTTAAAACTCTTATGAACATTTTGGTGTTTTTTTTTTAAACAATACAAATATTTTTTTTAAAAACCAATTATTACGCTATTTTAAAAAGACAATCATACATAAACCGGCTTCAAAATTCAACTTTACAATTTTTAACAAATAAATTGTAAAAATTTATTTACAAACAGGAATACATCATTAAAGTTTTTTCAGAAAGTGTCGATAACTAAAATACAGAGACAACAATGGAGCTAAAATGTCAGAAAACAATATCCTGAAACAACCATTTGGCATGAACATAAAAATGCCGACACGCACCATTCAGCAAGGTAAAGAAACGGTTGAAAAACATGTTGGCGGTGTTTTTGAGCCTCTTTTCAGCTTTATTGAAGATAATCAGCCGGTATTTAACGGTTCCATTGCAGAAGAAATTGAAAAATATAATTTGATGACATACAACACCGGTGCAATGTTAAGAAACGCGCAGGCTCAAATAACATTTGACATAAAAGGTTAAACAAATTTTTAAAATTCTATCCCCTCAATACATTAACGAAACGCAAGTTTCGTTTTTTTTTATTTATAATTATTTCATTATGCAGATTACAGGCGGATATTTAAAATCAAGAAAAATCATTTCACCAAAAAGTGAAAATGTCAGACCGACGCTTTCAAAAACCAGAGAAAGTGTTTTCAACATACTAATGAATATAATAAATTTTGAGGATAGTTCATTTCTTGACGTTTTCGCAGGTTCCGGAATTATGGGAATAGAAGCTGCCTCCAGAGGCTTTAATGATGTTTTTTTTGTAGAAAAAGACAAAAAAACTTACTTTTTATTAAAAGAAAACTTAAAAAATCTAGGGCTTAACCTCAAAATTTATTACGGAGACTCAAACAGGGTTCTAAAAACGCTTGATAAAAAATTCGATGTAATTTATGCAGATCCGCCGTATAAAGCAAATTTATATAACAGTATTATAACAGTCATAAAAGAAAAAGAGATTTTGAACACCGGAGGAATTTTAATACTTGAGCATCCGGAAGATGAACTTATTAATACAGACGGATTCAAACTGATAAAACAAAAAAAATACGCCGACAAAATCATTACATACTTAAACAGAGCTTAAAACTGCCGTTCAAACTCAATGAGCATCCCTGAAACAGTTTCAAGAGGGAGACCTACTATATTAGAAAACGACCCTTCAATATCTCTGACAAAATGATTGTCCAATTCCTGTATTCCGTATGACCCAGCCTTATCCAGCGGGCGGAATGCCATTATATAACCTTTAATATCATCATCGGAAAGTTCATTAAAAGTAACCAGACTGG
>CASDVD010000076.1 GCA_949284155.1 uncultured bacterium
CTGTTAAAGAGCTGCATTTTCCGTCTATATTAAATTCAGTATATCCTCTGTTAAATGTTTTATTTACATCCGGCTCAAAGTTATTTATCAATATTCCATCAGAACTTCGAAGATTTATATCTATGCTGTCAAGCAGTTTTCTATAAAAAGAAACCACATTTTTGACATAGTCTTCATCTTTAAGCCGCCCTTCAATTTTTAGAGAGTCAACTCCGGCTTCTATCAATTCTTTAAGTTTGTTGGCGAGTGAAAAGTCTTTCATTGAAAGCAGATATCCGGAATTTGCAATTTTTTCGCCGTTTTCATTTATTAAGCTGTATTTTTTTCTGCAAGGCTGTGCGCATTCTCCTCTATTGGCGCTTCGATTTCCGATTGATGCGCTCAGATAGCATTGGCCGCTGTAGCATACGCATAATGCACCATGGATGAAGACTTCCAGTTCTGCTTTTATTGCTTTTCTTACCTGTTCAATCTCATTAAGCGAAAATTCTCTGGGCAGAACTATTCTTTCTATATTGCAGCTTTCTAAAAATTTTATTTTTTCTATCGTATTGTTGTGGCATTGCGTGCTGGCATGAATCGGAATGGGCGGCAAATCCATTTTAAGGATACCCATATCCTGTATTATTATTGCATCTGCTCCTATTCTGTATAAGTTGTGTATTAATTTTTCTACATTTTGCAGTTCTGAATCATATAAAATGGTGTTTACTGTAATATAAATTTTTACATTAAATTTGTGTGCATATCTTATAATCTCTGATAAATCTTCAATGGAGTTTCCTGCTTTTTTTCTTGCTCCAAAACCTTCCGCACCTATGTAAACAGCGTCAGCACCTGCATTTATAGCTGCAATTGCACACGTTTTGTCTTTTGCCGGTGCAAGCAATTCAACTTTTCTTTGTTTTTCTTTCATTACAAAATTATACACAAATATTGAAAAATAGGTGACTTTTAGGTATGTTTTTATTATTCTGTGATTAAGATGAAAAAAATATGTAATTAAGGAGAAATATAATGCAGGTAATTTTAAGAAAAGATGTTCAAAACCTTGGCGAACAAGGTGATATGGTTAATGTAAAAGACGGCTATGCCAGAAACTTTTTGATTCCGCAAAATTATGCTGAAGTGGCAACAAAAGGCGCTATTAAAAACAGAGAGCAAAATCTTCAAAGAATTAAAATTAAACAAGAAAAACTTCACAACGAAGCTCTTGAACTGGCTAAGAAAATTGAACAACTCGGTCAAATTGAATTGACAGCAAAAGCAGGTGAAAGCGGAAAACTTTTCGGTACTATCACAACTAAAAAACTCGCTGAAGAGCTCAACGCAAAGCTCGGTACTGAAGTCGACAGAAAAAATATTTCACTCGATACTGCGATAAATCATGTCGGTGAGTATAAGATGCTTATTAAACTTACTTCTAAGGTTAAAACTGAACTTTCTGTAAAAGTCAGTGCTTCTGAAATAATCAAAGAAGAAATTGTTGAAGAAGCTGAAGAAAATTCAGCTGAATAATTTTACTGTTTTATCAAAAATAATATTAAAAGCGTCCTTAAAAGAGGACGCTTTTAAGTTAACAAATATTAACATTAAGTCAAATTAAGCAGTAACTTTGTTTTTATTTATATAAGTGATGTTAGCGTAGGTAAAAAAATGCAATCTAATATTAGTAATGCTTATATAACTGCACAACAGCCCAATTTTCAAGCTTATCAAAACGGTCAGGCAATTTCTTCCGGTGCACAAAAACTGGAAGATAATACTCTTTTGAAACAGGCGCAAAAAACACAGGATAATCCTGCCGTATTGATTGCAGGAACTGCCGGGTTCGGTGCTGCATTACTATGGGCTACTTCATTACTTAATAAACAACTCCAGGGTGATTATGATAAAACAGTCTTCGGTAAAATAGAAAAATGGGGAGATGAGCTCGGTAAAAAGGACTCTGTAACTAAAACCGGCAATTTCTTAAGAAATGCAGGCAACTGGATAAATACTAATATAATTTCAAAATCTGAAATTTTAAACAGTATGAAAACAAAACCCAGCATCGGTGGTAATATGGTGCAAGGACAGGCTGCCGGAACTTTGGGGCATATTTCAAATTCCATTCGGGAATATATGGAGTTGTATGACAAAACTCACGGTACAACCATATTTAAAGACATTATTGAAAAATCAAAAAATGATTCGCATAAATTTGTGGATGAGATGATAGATGTTATTAACAAGAATCCGCAGATTAAAAACGAAGTTATGAAAAAATCATCCTGGTGGCTGCCCGGTTTTATGACAAAAGGGACTACATTCGGAGAACTGATTAATAAAGTCCATTTGACTAAAAATTATAAAGATTTTTCTCGTTCATTGGGTGCTAAACTTTCTGGAGGTGCTTTCCGTTCAATTGAGGCTCTTTCTAACGGTATGGCTGCAGGTAAGGTGGCTGTTTTGCTGCAGGCTTTCTTCCTTGCTCAATCTATGAAAGAAGCAATGGATGCGCCTAAAGGTGATAAGTTTAAAACCTTTGCCGAGTCAATGGCCAGCTTTATGGCTATGATGTTGACTATGGGACTTCAACTCAGAGCATTTAATGCTGCTGCCGGTATGAAGTTTATTGGTATGAAGAAAGAAGACTATGATAAATATCATAAATTGATAGAGCGCATAAACGGTGCGGCAAAAGATGGTGATAAGGCTGCATATACTGCACTAAAAGCTGAATTGGATAATATTAAGAAGGCTGCAAATAAAAATGTTAAATTTTACCAAAAACCTTTCAAATGGATTGGTAATATTCTTAGCTGGGGCAGAATAAAAGAAACTATTCGTCCTCTTAAATCCGTAAGCAAGTCAGGCTCTGCTGCAAGTAAAGCCGGTCTGGGTATATTAAATGCATTGAAGTCTGCTCCTTATGGTGCAAAACTCGGACTTGGCTATGTCGGCAGATTTTTATTTATAGCAACTACTGTTATGTCTTTATTTACTGATACGGCTGTTAAAATCAGCCATAAAATCTTTGGCCGTCCTCAAAAATCTATTTTAGATAAAGAATCTGAGGAGCCTGCAAAACAGACTGCTGAACAAAATACAAATAATAACGATATTAAGACTCAGCTCGAAGAACAGCTTAATAACAGCAGGAACCAAATACAACCTGCGTCAAATCCTAATCTTAAATATCAAGAAGGCAATCTTCTTTCTCAAATGAGAGCAAATCAAGGAAAGCTGAACTCTATTGGGTCTCAATCTATTGCTTCTTCTGTTGCCGCCCAAACATTGGATTCTTCAACTCCTCCTGCTGAATTAAAGAGAACTTACATCCCAAGCCCTATCTTGGGCCCTGAAACAGACGTCAGCCCTGCTGAAACAAGAAGTGCAAGAATTGATGAAGTATTTAGACAGGCTGATTGGGCGGAAGCTCAGGCTCAGAAATTTTTAACCGGATTTTAGGGTTTTACGGATGAAACAAAGAAAACCCCTTCGAAGAAGGGGTGAGCACTAAGTACAAGCAATCAGAAGAGTTGAGGATTTACATTGTTCATATTAAGTTGTTTGAGATTCCTTTTCATTCCACTTAATATTTATTTTTTAATATCCTACTTTATGGCAATGTAAAATGGTTCTAGCTCTTTTGTTAATTTCTTATAAGAAAAGGCTTGCAAATATCGGGTAATCTGTTATACTTTAATTATTAGGAATGATTCTTATTAAGGAAGCCTGATGATTACAGATGAAATCATAAACGCAAGAATTGAAGATTTGAAAAAAGCCTGCCACGAAAAAGGTATGCGTGTGACGGATCAGAGAATTATTATCTTTAAAGAAGTTGTAAAATCCTGTTCTCACCCTGATGCGGAAACTGTATTTCAGGCTGTAAAAAAACGGATTCCAAGTATATCATTTGACACTGTGTATAGGACTTTGGCATCGCTGGAGGAGCTTGAAATGATTTTTCGTGTGGATAATCAACTGCCAAAGGCTCGTTTTGATGCCGAAAAAACTCCTCACCACCACTTTATATGTGTAAAATGCAATGAAGTGTATGATGTATTTCCTGACAGTGATGAAAAAATTCAAATACCGAGAAATACTTCAAAATTTGGAGAAATAAAAGATATGAATCTGCAAATTCGTGGAATTTGCAACAAATGTAAGGAAAATAAGGAGAGCTAAAATGAAAAAATTTGTATGTACCGTATGCGGATATGTATATGACCCTGCTGAGAACGGAAATGTTCCTTTTGATGAACTGCCGGAGGAGTATGCTTGTCCTTTATGCGGAGTCGGCAAAGACCAGTTTGAAGAAGAAGCTTAGAAAATATTGCACAACCATAGGAGTTAAATTATGGAAATGACAAAAAAGGATTTAAAAGGCACTAAGACAGAAAAGAATCTTATGGAGGCTTTTGCCGGTGAGTCGCAAGCAAGAAATAAATATACTTACTTTGCTTCTCAAGCTAAAAAAGACGGTTATGTTCAAATATCCAAAATCTTTGAAGAAACAGCAAATAATGAAAAAGAACATGCAAAGATATGGTTCAAGCTGCTTCATGGCGGAAGCATTTCTGATACTATGTCGAATCTTATTGACGCTGCTCAGGGCGAAAATTATGAGTGGACTGATATGTATGCAAGATTTGCTCAGGAAGCTAAAGAAGAAGGCTTTGATGACATTGCTTTTCTTTTTGAAAAAGTGGGCATGATTGAAAAACATCATGAAGAAAGATATCAAAAACTGCTTTCCAATATTAAAGAAGGTAAAGTTTTTGAAAAAAATGAAACTGTTGTTTGGGAATGTGCCAATTGCGGATTTTCGCATGAAGGCAAAAATTCAGTTGAGATTTGTCCTGTGTGCAAACATCCAAAATCCTATTTCTTTATCCAAAACAGTAACTATTAATTGGTACTATGCGCTGAATTAGTAAAAAGCGGGATAGATTCCCGCTTTTTTATTGTTTTATCAAATCATTGTAATTTTCTTGCGCATATTTATACAAGTTATGCAACTCGTCTTCTAATTTTTTTCTGTAAAATTCAATATCATCTTTGGATAAATCTTCCGGAATGTACATAGGCTCTCCATAAACTGCAATGATTTTGGGGCCTAAAAAAGGAAAATTAAATTCATCCCAGGTTTTAAATCTAAGAAGAAGTTTTGACGGTGAATACCATACCATTGGTACAATAGGAACCTGTGATATTTTGGCAATATTTATAACGCCTTCTTTTACAACATATTTGGGGCCTCGGGGGCCATCGATTGTAATAGCTGCGCTTTCACCCTGTTCAAGTTTTTCCAGCATTGCCAGAGTTGCGCTGGCTCCTTTTCTGTTTTGGGAGCCTCTTACTGTTTTTATACCCATGAATTCAGTAGCTGCCGCAATTATATCTCCATCGTTGGAGTTGCTTATCATAACATTTAAGTTTCCTCTGTCCTCATTTGCGTACAGCATACACTGATGAGCATGCCACAATGCGAAGATAGCAGGTTTTACTTTTGGATAGTTTATATTTTTTACATTGTAAAAAAAGCTTTCAAATTTATAAAAATATTTAACAAGGAATGATAATATACCTACTTGTTGTTTTTTATATCGTTTAAGCATAATATACATTTTACTATCAACAAAAATATATCTCAAGATTGTATTTGGCTTGAATTTTACTCAAAAAAAAAGACCTTTCGGTCTTAAAGTTGTGTTTTTTTCCTCGTATGTGTGGTAGGTTTCTCTGTCTCTAATTTTTATTCCTCGTATATATATAAACAATATATTCAAGAAATAATTGACATTTTTGAGGAAAAATATTAAGAATTGTAAACTAGCTTTGCTCTGAATCTTCATCTTCTTCTAGTGAGTCAATATATTCTACAACAGTATTGAATTCGTTATCATCTTCAATAACTTCAAATATATATTCTTCACCTTCTTTTGAAAGACGCATCAATACTACTTCATTTTCATCTTCTTGGTCATCTTTGGGGAGCAAAAGTCCGTATTCTTTTCCTTCGTATTCAATAATATCAAGAAGTTCAAAATTGATTACGTTTCCGTCTTCATCAATTGTTTCGATAAGCTGTTCATCAAGTTCTTCGGGTCTTGTCATCTGTATCTCGCTTTCTATATTTTGTCCAGATATTGTTGTAGTATTATACAGGCACTCTTCAAATCAACGAGGCCTTTATTTTTAGTATATTTTTTGCCCTGTAAGGCTAATATACTTTCAGCCTGTTTGCTGGTCAGTCTTTCGTCTTCAAATATAATCTCAAAATCATTTTTTAACAAGTTAGCAAATTCTATACAATCCTCTGCCTGCGGGCCAATTGTGCCATTCATATTTTTTGGAAGGCCTATCACAATTTTTTTAATATTATTCTGTTGGCAGATTGAAATAATTTTTTTCACGGCTTCTTCTTGCGGGTTTCGTGAGATTGTCTCAAAAGGCTGTGCAGTACTGAGAACACTCAAAGCTATGCCGATTCTTTTTGTACCTACATCCAGGCCCATAATTTTATTCATGTTCAACCCACTTTTCTTCAATTTCTCTTAAAACAGATTCAATATAATCGATATCTATTTTTTTTCTTTCTTCTTCTTTTTTTCTTGTAAAAATGGATTTTGCTGTGTCAGAAGAATAATATTGCTCTTTTCTGTTTAAAAAATATTCATATATACTTTTTTTAATTATATTTTCAAAAAATTCTTTTCTTATGTCTGAATCGAAACTCAGAGAATAGATAATATCGGCATTAATAGAATGTCCTTCTGCTCTCAGAAGATAAGAGGTTAATATAAGCCTGTAGCAGAGTGAGTTTATTATCTCGGGCGTTAGCAGTGTATTCAAATCTGTTTCAAAAATTAAACTTATGTTTTTGCTGTTTTCTATATTGGTAAAAAAATCGCCGAGAATGCTTCTTTTATCAAAGAACCATTTATCAAAATACCCTGTTTTATAAATTTGCTTTAACAGAAATTTATTGAGTCCTATTTGTTTGGCATTTTGTGTTAAATCCAGTTCTGTGTATGGGATATCATTGATTATCGTTTTCCATGCTACGTATTCATACGGCATTTCATCATACATTAGCCGGGTAATTTTTTCTGCGTTAACGAGCATATATTTGCAAAATTCTGCTGTGACTTCTGTAATTTCATCAGCTGAAAAGAATTTTGCGACTATTCGTTCAAATTCCGGCTCTGATATTTCGTTAAAGCCAAAACAATCAACGATTCCGTCTATATCATTTATAACCAGTGCGAACATTTGTATATAGTTGTATTTGTTTTTTCTGGAAAAAATAATTCCCAGATTTCCGTGTCCGTCAGGCAGATTTGTATAACATTTAAATACTGGTGATGAAGACAAAATATTTTTATAAAATTCATCTGTTTTATCTTCCTTAATCCCGGAGAGCCTGAGCAGATTAATACTCTTTTGTGCTGCAGCCTTAACTTTAAGATTATCCACATTTTCCAAAACATTTTTTAATGTATTTAGTGCAAGCTGTGATTTTGACGCCCCTATATTTCTTATAGCTTGAAGTCCCAGCTCCGAGCAGGGTTTTGAGAGTATAAGAGGTGATAAAATATTTGCGAGATTGTCGCCTTCATAGTCTGAATTCAAAGATTCTAAAAGCATTCCGGCTTCAGTTTCGGGGAGTGCGTTTATAAAGTCGAGGAAGTCTATCTGTGCTTCAGGATTTACTATAGCGTTTGAGAGTAGTCTTGTTGTGTCGGCATCAATAATTTCTTCCGGATTTTTTAGGTAATTCAGATAATCATCATAATTCAGATGGTTGCCCAGACCACGTAAAATATTTATAAGATTGCTTTTTATACCGTCGCTTACTGAAGGGTTTGCCAGCTCTTTTAAAAACGCTTCTTCCACTTTGTTTTTATCAAGTAATTCGCTAATCATAAAAAACAGAATATGCTGTTTATCATCCGTGTTTTCTGTCTTTAATTCTTTTAAAATTGTTTCCAGAATTGTATTTTTATCGGAAATATCAGCAAGCGAAGCTAGTATGGCCGTGATAGCCTGAGGGTTTCTGTTTGCCGGTTTTTGTAAATCAACTATGGCTGAAAGAACTCTTGCTCTTATTTGAAGTTTTGATTCTGTCATAATTTATACATTTCTCCAAAATGCGTCAAGAATTTTTTGAGCTTCGCCTGTCGGCATTTTATCTTCAAGAATTAAATATTGCACCGCAATCATTGTACATTCTGAGCAGATGCTTACACCGGGGCCTTGAACCATTTTTACTACCTGAGTATTAGGACGGCCGCAAAAACTGCAATATACCAATTCTTGATTTTGATTATCATTTATTTCTTCATTGTCATGCTTTTTATTTCTGCTGTTTAGAGAAACAACTTTTTCATCGTCTGACATATGTAAAACCTTTTTTATTCTGTTTAACTACTTCATCTATTGTATCTTATTTTGGGATAGTTGCCAAATATTTTTATTTTGTATATTATGTTAAAAATAAGAGAGCAATAAGGGAGCGATAGCCGGGATATGAAAAAAGTTATTCTGTTAATCACCGTGTTATTTGTATCTGTTATAAGTACA
>CASDVD010000077.1 GCA_949284155.1 uncultured bacterium
ACAAGAAGGAGGAAAAACAACCAAAGGATTATTAGGGAAATCTCTGCATATCTGAGGACGATTTTCATAATCCGTACAAAGATTATCAGCCCCGATTTTTGGACAATGATAAAAGCGTATGCCGCTGTCATTTTCAAACTGTTTTTCAATTAATGAAACATACTCAGGATATATTTTACGAGCCTCATCATTTGATTCATACGGTACGAAGATACTTGTAAATTCTTTAGCAAATTTATCACCATTTTCAGCTTTTTGTATAAGTTCTTCCCAAGAATATTCAGAACTCGCCAAGTTACAGCAAGATGCACAACAAGAACACAAACATCTTTCTCTTTTCTTATCCACCTCTTGAATCTTCGTATAAATATCTTTAGAAATGTTTTGTTCTAACTCATTCAAAGCAGCTTCCTGCCAGAACCTAAAATTACACTCTCTTGGCAAAGTCTGAAATAATGAAATAGAGTTGAAATCAATAGGACAATTTTCCGTACAATGATTACATAAAGAGGCCTTTTTTAAAAGATTAAGTCTTGTTTCAATAGCTTCTTGCGCTTTTACAAATAATTCCCGATAAATTTTACGGGTTTTGTGAATATCACTTTGTAAAGTATTCATACGAATATGATAGCATAATAAGAAAAGTTGTAATAACATATTGGTATGGAAAATGTCAAATCAGCAAAAAGAATAAAACAGCTATCCCGCCATCTTATAAACCAGATTGCAGCAGGCGAAGTAATAGAACGCCCGGCATCAGTAGTCAAAGAATTAGTTGAAAACAGCATAGATGCCGGAGCAAATGCGGTTGAAATCGAAATATCTAACGGCTGTTTAAACATCAGAGTGTCGGATAACGGAACCGGAATAAATCCCGAAGACATTGAACTCGCATTTACAAAACATGCAACAAGCAAAATTGAAACAGGGGATGACCTTTTTGACATAAATTCACTGGGATTTCGAGGAGAAGCACTGGCAAGCATCATCTCTATCGCCAAAGTAATATGTACAACCAGAACCAAAGAACATGCGAGCGGAACCAGAGTTGAATGCGAAGAATCAAATATAAAAAAGCAAGAAATAGGATGTGCAGTCGGCACAACAATGGAAGTAAAAGAACTTTTTTACAATACACCGGTTAGGGCTAAATTTCTAAAATCAGAACGGGCAGAATTTTCAAGCATCGCAGAAGTCGTACAAAGTATAGCGATAGCCCGACCTGAAGTATCCCTAACACTGATAAACGGGGGGAGCACGCCGGTTCACACATCGGGAAGCGGAGATTTATTATGTACTCTTACCGAAATATACTCAAATTCCATAGCCTCAGAACTAAAAGAAATAAACAAAACAGATGAACTCTCAAAACTTCATGTTTACGGATATTGTTCAACACCCAATTTCACACGTTCTTCCAAAAAATCTATCTATGTTTTTGTAAATAACAGAGTGGTAAAATGTCCGGTTCTGCTAAAAGCAATCGATATGGCATATAAAAATATGCTTCCGTCAGGCAAATACCCCTTTATTACACTCAATCTGGAATTGCCAAACTCTGACGTTGATGTAAATGTTCACCCGACGAAAAAAGAAGTTAGATATAAAAACCCTAATCAAATTTTCAATTTTGTAATATCATCAATCGGTGAAGCTCTATCGGCATATAGAACATTGACAATAGAAGAAGAACCTGTTTCAAAATTATTTAACACCATACAGCATTTACCCAAAATACAAAAAGATATACCGCCGGTTATACAAAAACCGTTTTTCAATCCTAACAGTGAAGATGATGCTGTTTTCGTAACAAAAGAAAATTTTGAAGAACTAACCGAATACAATGAAACCAGATTCAATAATGCATCAAATAACACTAAACCCCAAGACGATTCTGCCGCTCAAATAAATTTAACAATCCCCAAACCACAGAGCCAAGAATCTAAATTTAATATAATCGGGCAATACAGAAACACTTATATTATCTTTGAAGAAGATAATGAATTGAAAATTGTTGACCAGCATATTGCAGACGAGAGATATATTTTTGAAAGACTGACAGAAGAAATGCATAAAAATATTCCTTCCCAATTGTTGTTAATTTCCGATGTTATAAAGCTTGAACCTGCTGATGCGGCACTTTTATTTGAGAACAAAACAAAATTAGAAAAATTCGGATATGAAATCCAAGAAGTCTCACCAGTTGAAATTATTTTTAAAAAAGTTCCGCAGGTAATTTCCCATATAAAAACCAAAGAAATATTATCAGATATATTAGAAAATTTGTCAGGAGATATTAATAACCTTGAAGAAAAAATGCTGGTTACGCTGTCTTGTAAAGCAGCTGTCAAAGCAGGCCAGGAACTAAATTTGTGGCAGATGGAAGAACTAATAAAAAAATGGAAAACAACAAAACATCCATATACTTGCCCTCACGGACGCCCGATATTAAAAACATTTAAAGAAAGAGAAATCGCCGCTTTCTTTAACAGAAACATTTAAAATATTTTCAATGACAGAAAATATTTTAAATGCTATAATCAATAGTGTTTTGGAGTTATGTATGAAAGGTAAATTATGTCTGAAGAAAAAATTTCAATCAAAGTCTGCATGGGAAGTTCATGCTTTGCAAGAGGAAATGCAGCAAATTTAGATTACATTGAAAATTTTATTAAAGAACATGGACTGGATGCAAAAATCGAAGTAATCGGAAGCCGCTGCGAAAATAAATGTGCAACAGGCCCAAATGTAATCATCAACGGTGAGTGCATCTCCAGCGCAAGCACAATTAATCTTGAAACAGCTTTAAAAAAATATCTGTAACACAAAAGGTAATCTGAAATGAATAATCTGTATCCGATTTACACACTTAAAAATGAGTGTGTAGACTGTTATAAATGTGTCCGGCAATGTACTGTAAAAGCGATTCGAATAGAAAACGGTCACGCATCTGTTATACCTGAAAAATGTATAGCATGCGGACATTGCGTAACAATATGCCCGTCAAAAGCAAAATGCGTACGTAATGACTTAAATAAAGCCAGAGCTATTCTTACGGCAAAAAAAGAGGTATACGTATCTATCGCACCAAGCTGGGCAGGTTTTTTCAATTTCAACGAAGAGCAGCTGATTACAGCATTAAAAAAACTCGGATTTGCAGGTGTTTCAGAAACAGCCCTGGGAGCACAGGAAGTCTCAATAGAAGTAAAAAATCTGTTGATGAAAAGAGAAAAGCAAATACATATCTCCAGCGCTTGTCCTGCAGTTGTGGATTTTATAAGAATCCACATGCCTGAATATGCAAAATACATAACTCCTGTGGCTTCACCCGCATTAACACATGCCAAATTATTAAAAAAGATATACGGAGAAGACATAGGAATAATCTTTATCGGGCCTTGTATAGCCAAAAAGAATGAATCGGATTCAAATCCTGAACTGATTGATGTATCTATGACTTTTATAGAACTAATGGAGTGGTTTGAAGCAGAAGGAATAAATCCGGAAGAAACAGAGCCCGAAAAACAGGCCAGATTTGTACCTTATGATGCATATGAAGGAGCCTATTATCCGATAGAAGGCGGGATGAATAAAACATTGAGATTGAGCGGCACAGAAAAAGATATACAACTGGTAAGCGTAAGCGGCATTGCAGCATTCAGAGAGTCGCTCAGAAACCTTGATACGGAAAAAGTTGACAGAACAATTTTTATTGAAGCGCTGGCCTGTGAAGGCGGCTGCGCAAACGGCCCTTGTAAAGTATTGAAAAAGCCCGGCGTTTTGACAATGTCCGACATTATGAGGAACATAAAATTCAGACCGGAAATTCCCCAACAACCACAAGTAGTAGTACCCAAAGAGTATAAAGAACATCCTGTGGAAAAATTCATACATACACCGGAAGAAATAATGGAAGCAATGGCAAGTATAGGCAAACACAGCCCTGAAGATGAACTCAACTGCGGCGGCTGCGGATATGATACCTGCCGTCAGCTGGCTGAAGCATTGCTGAACGGGGACGCAGAGCCCTCAATGTGTACTTCTTATATGAGAAAACTTGCAATCAGAAAAGCCAGTGCGATGTTGAGATGTATGCCTTCAGCTATTGTAATGGCAGATACAAATTTAAACATAATCGAGGCAAATGAAGCATTTGTAAGAATGTTCGCACCGGAGCTTCTGGAAATCTTTAACAGCCGACCGGAAGGACTTGCCGGAGGAGCGCTTGAACGCATAATTCCGTTCGGCGATTTCTTTAAAAGAACACTTTCGTCAGGCAAAGACATTCATAAAGAACGTTACGCAGTCGGAAACAACTTATATGATATAACTGTCTTTGAAATAGAAAGAAACAAAATTGTCGGGGCAGTAATTACAGACGTGACAAAAACAGAAATGAAACGTGATCAGATAGCCAAAAAAGCACATGAAGTAATTGAAAAAAATATTGCAACAGTCCAAAATATTGCCTGCCTGCTCGGGGAACATATGGTTGATACAGAATTGCTGCTGAGCCAGATTGCCGAGGGCTATGAAGAAAAACCGGAGGATAAGGATTGACAGATTCTTTTTTTATAGACATAGATTGTATACAAGAAAAGAAAAACGGCCAGAATACTTTCGGCGATTGCTTTATGTCAAAACGTTATCCTGATGAAGGCCGAGTAATAGCAGTACTTTCAGATGGTCTGGGAAGCGGCATTAAAGCGAATATTTTGGCAAATATGACATCAACAATGATTCTGAAATTTATAGCGGAAGGAACGGATGTCTTAAAAGCGACAGAAGTTATAATGAATTCATTGCCGGTCTGTCAGGTTCGCAAAATCAGCTATGCAACATTTTCAGTTGCGGACTGCAACGAAAACGGACAGGTAAAAATAGTCGAAGAAGGGAATCCTGATTTCATCCATATAAGAAACGGACAGGTAATAGAAAATACGGCCAAAATAGTAACTTCCAAAAAATTCACCAACAGACATATGCATCTATATAAAATTCAGCTTGAACCGGAAGACAGATTGATATTTTGCTCAGACGGAGTTACACAAGCAGGTATGGGCTCCCCCGAGTATAAGCTGGGCTGGAGACGGGAAGGGCTTATTGAATTTTTGCTGAAAGAAATAGAACATAACAAAACTGTTTCCAGCACCCACCTGGCACACGCAGTAGTAAGGGAGGCAGAACTTAAAGAACCGGGGCATACAGCAAAGGATGATATTTCCTGCTCCGTATTATACTTTAGAAAACCCCGCAAAATGATGCTTTTTACCGGCCCGCCGTATTATGCGGAAAGAGATGCGGAATATGCAAAAATTTTTGATGACTTTCCCGGGAAAAAAGCAATAGCAGGAGGAACAACAGCTAATTTGTTAGCCAGAGAACTCGGAAGAACAGTTACCACAGAAAAATTTTCCGGCGGTTCTCTTCCGGCATGTTCTCACATGGAGGGAGTAGATTTAATAACAGAAGGTATCCTGACATTAACTAAAACAGTAGAATATCTGCTGGAAGGATATTCACCTATGCCGGATGATGCAGCAGGAAAGCTTGCTAATATGTTTTTAGATTCAGACTGTATTGATATTATGGTGGGTACAAAGCTGAACCAGGCTCATTACGACCCGGATTTACCTGTTGAATTGGCGATTCGTAAAAATGTTGTAAAACAACTGGAAAAAATTCTTTCAGAGCGTTATATTAAAAAGGTGCATGTTCAATTTATTTAATTGAAAAAATATATATTTTTGGGTTAAAATCCAATATATTAAAGCATAAATTAATTAATACCCCCGCAAGATTAAAGGAGAATTATGGAAAAGATTAGCATTGAAATTTGCCTGGGAACTACTTGCTTTGTAATGGGCGCATCAAAACTGCAGGAACTTGAAACATTAATACCGCCTAAATACAAAAATCTTGTGGATGTCAAAGCAGCAACATGCCTGGATTTATGCAAAAATACAGCTTATATGAAAGCTCCGTTCGTAAAAATTGACGGAGAAATCGTATCAGAAGCTACTGTTGAGAAGATATTGAAAATAATAGAAAGTAAATTAAATGGATAATCAGAGTAATACAACACACCTTAAAAGAGAAGTATTAGTTAGATTAATAAAAGCCTACTTAAAAAATGACATGGGCAAAGCGGTAGACAAAATACCGTTTGAAATGAGACCTAAAAATGCAGATGTTCCGTTCAGATGCTGCATACATAAAGAACGTGCTATTCTTCGGCAAAGAGCAATAGCAAGCCTGGGACACAGCGTTGAAAATGACGATGAAATAACAATGCTTTCAGAGTATGCCCAAAAAGCAGCAGAACGTGAAAAACCTGATGAGGACATACTTACTGTTGTAGAAACAGCCTGTAAAGGATGTGTTCCAAGCCGAGTCTATGTAACAGATTTGTGTCAGGGCTGCGTAGCAAGACCCTGCGTTTCAGCTTGCAGTTTTGGAGCAATTGAAATCAAAAACGGAAAGTCTGTAATTGATGGAGAAAAATGTAAAAATTGCGGAAAATGCATGCAGGTTTGCCCCTACAGCGCTATTGTAAAACTTAAGGTTCCCTGTGAAGACGCCTGCCCGGTGAACGCAATTACTAAAAACGAAGCCGGACATGCAGAAATAGATTTTGATAAATGCATAAGCTGCGGCGCCTGCGTAGGTGCCTGCCCGTTTGCAGCAGTTCATGAAAAAAGTCAGGTATTTGATGTTTTAAAACAAATGCACTCAGGCAAAAAAGTTATTGCAATGATAGCACCTGCAATTGTAGGCCAGTTACCGGTATCTGTTAACAAAATTGCACAAGGTCTGATTAAAGTGGGCTTTGATGAAGTTTTTGAAGTAGCACAGGGTGCCGATGTAACAGCAAGAACAGAAGCAAAAGATTTTCAGGAAAGAATGGAACGTGGTGATGAATTCATGACCACATCTTGCTGCGCCGCATACAACGAACTTGTTGAAAAACATGTTCCCGGGTTAAAACCGTTCCGTTCAGAAACGAGAACACCTATGCATTACACAGCGCAAATAGTAAAAGAAAAATATCCTGATTCCGTAACAGTATTTGTAGGCCCTTGTGTTGCAAAAAGGAAAGAAGCCCAAAAGGATGAATATACCGACTTCGTAATAAACTTTGAAGAAATGGGAGCTCTTTTTGTTGCTTTTGATATAGAACTCGCAGAATTAGAGGACTACCGGTTTGCAAATAAGGCGTCAAAAGAAGGCAGAAACTTTGCAATTACGGGCGGAGTGGCAGAGTCAGTCAAAGTTGCAAGCAAAGATTTTACAGAAATCTTTCCTACTTGTGTAGACGGATTGAACCCTAAAGCAGTCCGAGAAATGAAGACCTGGGCAAAGAACGGCCAATGCCCATCGGGAAATCTTGTCGAAGTTATGGCTTGCCCCGGCGGCTGCGTAGGAGGCTCAGCTTGTCTCAATAATAAGAGAATAACAACTAAAAAAATTCATGAATACGCTGATTCAAGCGAAAATATTAACGATTTAGAAAAAGAATTAAGCAAATAGTTCTTGATTTTTAAATCATAATAATAGATGATTTCATAAAATAATATCCCCCCTATACTTAAGTTGTAGGAAATTAGGGGATATTATTTTGGTTGTTAATGCTAGAAATTTAAAAAGAAAAGAAAAGGTCACAAAACCGGATTTAAAAGTCGTTGAAAAATCAAAAGTTTTGACCAAACCATACAATGACATTGACTTGAACAGATGGAAAGAATATTCACATATAAAAACCGACACATTATGGGAATTTCCGGCCAGATTGAAAGAAAACGGACACTCATACGACTATCATGGCAACTATATCCCGCAAATTGCCCAGCAGTTATATGAAAGATTCACAAAAAAAAATGATATAGTTCTGGATTTGTTTTTTGGTTCCGGAACCTCGGGAATTGAAGCACTAAATATGAACAGGCGCTGCATTGGTGTCGAACTTAAACAAGAATTAGTGGACTATGTCAGTGAAAAATTCACAAAAAAAGAATTAGTAACAGATGTAAATATAATATGCGGTGATAGTGCATCAGAAAACATAAGTGAAAAAATCCAGGCCAGATTAGACATCTTGGGCAGAGAAAAAGCACAATTCCTCATACTTCATCCACCTTATGATGATATCATTAAATTTTCCGATAAAAAAGAAGACCTGTCCAATTGCAGCAGCACGGAAGAATTTTACGATTTGTTTGAAAAAGTTGCACGAAACGGCTTTGACAAACTGGAAAAAGGCAGATTTGCAGCATTAATTATCGGAGACAAATATGCAAAAGGAACATACTATCCTCTCAGCTTCGGATGTATGGAAAGAATGAACAAAGCAGGTTTTAAAACAAAAGCTATTATAGTAAAAGATATTCAGGGCAATGAAAAAGCTAAAGGTAAAGATGCACAGCTGTGGCGTTACAGAGCACTTTACGGCGGATTTTATATATTCAAACACGAATATATAATGGTGTTTCAAAAACCGTAATAGTTTAATTCAAGTACCTCAAAATGTTGGAAAAATCAAAACAAATAGAATTAGCTCTGTTCAAAATTTCTTTTGAATCGAGCTTTTTCAACTTATCAAATTTTTCCTCTAAATTATCATTATAAGACAGGTCAGAATAGGGTATATCAAAACGTTTTGCAATTTTTTCCACTTTTTCATCATAACTCAATCCCAAAGTCTTGATTCCGTATTTCAAAGCCAAAAGACAAGCATGATATCTCATCCCAATCAGATAATCCAGATTAGAAAAACTTTGTACAATTTCATCGATTGAAGCACCGCTGATGATTTTAGTTTTAATAGAAGGATTAGCAAGCTTTAAATTATTTTCAAACTTTTTACAAAGCTCAAAATCCAAAGAATCCTGAAAAGAATAAATATAAACTTCTTTGTCGGAAAAATTTAATGCCACCCGGCGAGCAAGCGAGAATAAAAACTTATCGCTCAATGTTTTCCAAGAACGAAGCTGAACACCGACTCTGCCCATCGGAATATATTCACGAAGCTTTATAGACCAAACAGGATCATTCACTAAATCTGCTTTTGCACCCCATCCACGGACTCTAAAAAGACTTTTTTCATCACGCACAGTAATATACGAACATTTTTTCAAAACAAATTTAGTTAAAAATCTTCCAAAAAAATTTTTTATAGGGCCAATTCCCTGTGCAAAAATTATCACCCTTTTCCTGTAAAATAAAGCAGCAGAAATAACGAATAAATAATACAAAAGGCTTTTTATACTTGTAGCGTCCTGCAAAAGGCTTCCCCCGCCGCTAACCAGAACATCTGTATTTTTCAGTGTATCTACAATCTTAAACAAATCAAATGTGTAAACAGAAAATACGCCAAGCCTCGAAGATGTTTTCGAAGGATTCTTAGAAAATACGGTTAAATCAGCACCATGAGACTTCAATTCTTCAACAAGCACCTTTAAAATAGCTTCATCACCAAAATTATCAAAGCCATAATAACCGGAAATAGCGACTTTAATATTATTTTTAACCATAAAAAGCTGAATACACCTCATCTTTTTTGGGAATAGATTTTATGGCACCAATACCTTTACATTGCATTCCCGCAACAATTGAAGCCAGCTTAGCCGACTCAAAAGCATCCATTCCTGAACACATACCATGCAAAAAAGCACCGTTAAAAGAATCACCTGCACCGGTCGTATCAACAGGCTCATTTGCCCAAAAATCAATAAAAGCTATATCTCCTGCGTAACCTACATTATAACCTTTTTTATCAGTAGATTTAACAACAATAGTACCGACACCTTTATCCCAAAAATATTTAATAATTTTCTCAGGGGAATCAACATCATAAACTTTTTCAGAATCATATTTGATATTCAAAAAGAGAATATCAACATAATCGATAACATCTTCCAGCGCATCTTTAGCTTCTTCGCTGCTCCATAATTTTGCATAATAATTAGGATCGTAAGCAGTGAAAAGATTGTTCTCTTTAGCAATAACAAAAGCCTTTTTTACAGCTTCTTTTGCAGATATAGACAACGACTGAGTAACACCGGTTGAATACACAACATTAGCAGTTTTAATATACTCTTCACAAATATCATCAATTGAAATCTTAGTCGCAGCAGTCTTCTTTCTGTAAAAGGAATATTCTTTTGTTCCGTCATCAGAACGAGCTGCAAAATATAGCCCGTTAAACCCTTCCACGAGCTTGACCTGAGAAATATCCAATCCTTCAAGCTGCCAGCTGTCTAACAAAAATTCTTTAAAATAGTCATTCCCAACACGTGTAATATATCCAACATTAGAACCCAATCTGCGAGCCGCAACTGCAGAACATAAAGTGTCACCGCCGTAATATTTATCCAGTGTATCTGCATAAGTGAGACTTTTGTCGCTTGAAAGCTCAATAAGCCCTTCACCAATAGTTATTATATCCAAATTTTGACTCATACTTGGAATTTAGCACAAATTATATTTTTTATCAACGATGGAAAGATTGTAAATAAAACGCTTAAAAATGGTAAAAAATGGCTGTTTATAGTACAATATTGGTATGGATAAAGTGAGGGAAGAGGGAAACATGACATCACAAACAAATTACAGTGCAGATAACATAAGAGTACTTGAAGGATTAGAGGCAGTAAGAATGAGACCCGGTATGTATATCGGCTCAACCTCCCAACGAGGACTCCACCATTGTATATATGAAATAGTAGATAACTCGATTGATGAATCATTAGCAGGTTATTGTAAAGTTATAAAAGTTACAATCAATGAAGATGAAAGTGTAACAGTTGAAGATGACGGAAGAGGTATCCCCGTTGATATAAAACCGGAAACAGGCAAATCAGCTCTGGAAATCGTCCATACAGTCCTCC
The DNA here is from genome assembly GCA_949284155.1 of uncultured bacterium. Classification (GTDB taxonomy): domain Bacteria; phylum Cyanobacteriota; class Vampirovibrionia; order Gastranaerophilales; family Gastranaerophilaceae; genus Spyradomonas. Next base: position 10,887 of record CASDVD010000077.1, read on the forward strand.
ATGCCGGCGGAAAATTCGGTGATGGCGGATACAAAGTATCAGGGGGGCTTCACGGCGTAGGTGCTTCTGTTGTAAACGCTTTGTCCGAAAAATATGTAGTAGAAGTTTCAAGAGACGGCTGGGTGCACAGACAGGAATATCTAAGAGGAGAACCAACCACACCCGTTGAAAAAATCAGAGAAACCGATAAAACAGGAACAAAAACAACCTTCTGGCCGGATCCTGAAATATTTCAAGAAACAACACATATAGACAGAGATGTTATAGCAAATAGATTAAGAGAAATGGCTTTTCTCAATAAAGGTTTAAAAATAGTTTATATAGACGCAAAAACAAAAGAAGAACAAGATTTTCACTATGAAGGCGGCATAGGCAGCTACGTAGAATTTTTAAACAAAAATAAAACTGTTCTTTTTGAACAACCTGTTTATATAGACAAAGAAGTCGGAAATATCCGTGTAGAAGTGGCGATGCAATATACAGATGCATACAATGAATCTGTACTGAGCTTTGCAAATAACATTAATACACACTCCGGCGGTACTCACCTGACAGGTTTCAGAAATGCAATTACACGTGTATTAAACGACTACGCAAGAAAAAATAATATGCTGAAAGATTCAGAAGCCAACCTGTCAGGAGACGATGTAAGAGAAGGATTAACGGCTATAGTCAGTGTCAAATTACCGAATCCTGAATTCGAAGGCCAGACAAAAGAAAAACTTGGCAGCTCTGAAGCTACAGGTGCGGTTCAAGATGCTGTAAGAGATAAATTCCAAGAGTGGCTTGAATTTAATCCTAAATACGGAAAAATAATAATTGAAAAAACACTTCAAGCACAAAGAGCAAGAGAAGCAGCAAGAAAAGCAAGAGAATTAACAAGAAGAAAATCCGTACTTGAAAATTCAACCTTACCCGGCAAGCTGGCTGACTGCTCTAACAGAGAACCTGAAAAATGTGAACTCTATATAGTAGAGGGAGATTCAGCGGGAGGCTCAGCAAAACAAGGCAGAAACAGAATGTTTCAGGCAATTTTACCACTAAGAGGTAAAATTCTGAATGTAGAAAGAGCCAGATTGGACAAAATGTATAATAACAATGAAATCCAGTCAATGGTTCAGGCCCTCGGAATAAATATAAGTAAAAATGAAGATGACGTAGATATTGAAAAACTGCGTTATCATAAAATTATAATAATGACAGATGCTGATGTCGATGGAGCCCATATCAGAACTTTGCTTTTGACATTCTTCTTCAGATACGCTAAACCACTTCTCGACAACGGCTATGTCTACATAGCTCAACCTCCGCTTTATAAGATTACAATCGGAAAGACTTCAGAGTATCTTTATGATGACAGAGCTCTTGACAAAATGTTAAGAGAACGGGGAATTAAAGGTCTTACACTTTATGACAAAAAGAAAGCTAAAATCTCCGCAGATGAAGATTTAGTGACACTTCTTGGCAATATGTCCAACTATTATAACTCCTTTAACAGCCCTCTGATTAACCCGATACCATCAGTTATGATTAGAGCTTTAATTCGTTCTGAAATGGAAGTTACTGACTTTGACAGCCAGGAAATCATGAATGAACGACTGCAATACTTGAATCACTATTTGAAAGACCACGCTGAAAACTATGGTATTTCAGAAGCAAAAGACTACAGTGTTGAAATTAAATTTAATTCCGAAACTTCAAAATATAACTTAAAACTTAATCTTGGAGAAGGAATTGAACCGGTCTTAATTACCTCAAATTTGATAAAAAGTAATGAATACCAACGTATAAAAAATGCATATCCGTTGATTAGAAACTTCTTAATAGAAGAGGAAAAAGTACTGATTCTTGATTTAGGTACAGAAGAAGTACAAATTACTTCATTTACAGAGCTTCAAAGAATCGTTGAAGAGCGAGGCAAAAAAGGACTAACTCTTCAAAGATTTAAAGGTCTCGGCGAAATGATGCCGCAGCAGCTCTGGGAAACAACAATGGATCCGACAACAAGAACGTTGCTTAAAGTACATGTTGAAGATGCAATGCTTTGTGACCAGCTTTTTGACATTCTCATGGGAGACAAAGTTGAGCCCAGAAGAGACTTCATTGAAGCTAACGCCGTATATGCGACAAATATAGATACATAGATATAAAAACTTAAATTTTAAATAGCTCTTAAAATAAAAATACACCCGGATTGGGTGTATTTTTTATTTTAAGAAATGTAAATTTTTATAAAAGATTTTTCTTTATTCCTAAAGTCAAAGACCAAAATGCCGATAAAAACAATATACATAAAAAAAAGGACAGACATATGATTGGGAATTTAACTGCGGATCAACAAACTTTATATAACAAATATCTGGCCGCTACAAATGCTTCAGGAGGAGCCGGAAATATTGATGACACAACATTGGTATGGGGAGATGACGGCAGCCTTACAGCGACAGAAGATGACGGAGACGTTTTTGTATTCAGCGCAGACGGCACACTTATAAGCAAGACTGAAGGCAACAAAAAAAACGAAACGAATGCAGGGAACCTTAATATTACATCAAAAGATAAAGAAGGCGCAATAGCAGAATTAAAAGCAAAATATGCCGCAGAATCCACAGGCAGCGATCCGTATACAATAGATAATAAACAGCTTCAATCATTTCAACAGGCAATGAATGACGGGCTAATATCGTCCTTAAGCAAAGCAGGTTTCAGCAGAAGTGATATTATCGGAATAATAGCTGAAGTATTTCCGTCAATAGGAATTGCACAAACCGATAACGGCGGCTATACCCTGCCATACGGACATGATGATGAATCAAAAAAACTGTATGATGAATTTAAAGCACAAATAAGCAAAGTCGGAGATACTTCACCGGAAATAGAAGCATTAAAAACCTCTATTGCCGGACTTGAAAATAAAATTGCTTATAATAACAATCAGCTGTCATCAATAGCAGACAAAGTAGAAACTTTAAAAAAAGAAATTCAAGAAATAATTGAACAGGCCATAGACGAAAGCGAAGAAATCGCAGAAGAACAAAAAGATGAAGCAAAACGCATAGTCTCTGAAGAACTTGATAACTACGCAAATTCAAAAGGCTCAATGAGCTATGAAGATTTTAAAACAAAACTAGCCGGCCGCTTAGATTCTTTAGATGCAAGCGGACAATCTAAATTGTCATCAGTAACAATGAAGCTGCTAAATGCAGAAAGCAAAATGGCCCTGCTTAACGGCTATTTAACAACAATGAACACTCTTCAAAATACGAATAAAGAAATACAAAACCAAATCGGAACAAAAACACAACAAATGCAAGTACTCCAAGAAGAACTTGCAAAAAACCAGACAGAAGATGACGACTGCTGTCAGAGAACAGATCCGATAGGCTTCAGTGCAAACGGAATGAAATATGATTTCTTTGTTGACAAAGACAATGACAGCCTGCTCAGCAACGAACAAGAATTTCTGGGCGCAGAAGACGGCTGGGAAGAAATGACTGCTCTGGATACAAATAACGACGGAAAAGTCGACAAAAATGAACTTGCTGAATCAGATATAAAGGTCGTAATAACAGATAAAGACGGAAATCAAACTATCAAAAATGTAGCTAATATATTTAGCGAAAATGATTCAATAAACTTAAACAGCTATACGGAACTGAACCAAGATATAGGTAACGGTAATACACTGCTTGGAACCTTCGGCTTAACATTTGGTGGAACAAATATAGATAAAGGTTACAATACTCTGGATTCACTGGATTGGCTCGATAATAACTATGAATTTTCTGACAAAGATAAAGGAATAGGCAGATTTGCACAAAGTGAAACCATTGTGCAAGAAGATAAAACAAACTTCTTCTCCCAAATGATAGAGCAGTTCAAAGAAGACTACAAAAATCTTGAATCCCAATTAACAGCAGCCTGGAATTCAATAAACATTTCAAGAGATGAAGTTCTTGGCGGAATAGCAGATGCAATGCAAACAGAAGGAGAAACCAAAGCAGCAGAACTAGAAGCAGAACTAGCTGAATATCAAAAAAAACAAGAAGAAAATACAGCTAAATAAAAAGAGATCACGGTCTCTTTTTTTTATGCAATAAAAAGCCCGACAATACCAGCAAAACAAATAATCAAAATCATATTCAACTTAAATTTTCGCAGCAGTATAAGACAAATAACAAAAAGTATTAATGCCGGATAACTAAATTGTGAAAAGTCACCATTTCTAAAAAAAGCCAAAACAACCACCATAGAACAAGCCGAAGCAATTAATCCCGTAGTAGAAGAACGCAGCCCTTTCAACATATAAGAAATGCTTTCAGAATCCTTAAATTTATTAAAAAATTTATAAATTGCAACGGAAATAAGAACTCCGGTCAAAACACAACCAATAGTCGCAAGTACAGATCCCGTAAAACCGCCTGTTTTTTTTCCGACAAATGTAGCAAGATTAATCGCCAAAGGCCCAGGTGTCATCTGAGATATAGTAATCATATTACTAAATTCACCAATATTTATCCAATGATGCTTATCTATAATAAAATCTTTAATAAGCGGTATAGTTGCATATCCTCCGCCGATAGCAAATGCACCAACCTGCAAAAAACTCCAGAACAACTCAATCAGATGCATTTTTTCTTTTCCTCTATTTTTTCTTTTATTGTATATTTCAGCGAGCTAATAACAGCAGACAAAATTAGTATCAAAGCTACATTAACATCTAAAAACTCTACAGCTAAAAAGGATACCAAAGTTACTCCTAAAAGAAACACACTTTTTTCTTTCCATATTATCTGAAGCATATTAAGTAAAAATTCAATCATTACAGCTGCCACCCCAATAGCCATACCGGCAAGAATCTTTGTAATATATACATTACCAACAAATCCGCTGTAGAATTGCGCAATAAGAGAAATCGCAATAAAAGGAGGAAGTATAGTTCCCAAAGAACTTATTAAAGCACCTGTCTTGCCGGCAATATGATACCCGACAAGAACAGACGAATTAACAGCTATCGCACCCGGAGCAGTTTGAGCAATTGCATACAAATCCAACAACTCACATTCACTCATCAAATTCATTTGCTCAACAAAATATTTTTTCATCATCGGCATTATCACATATCCACCGCCAAAACTTATACAGCTAATGAGAAATGTTACCTTAAAAAGAAAAATATTAGTACAAATTTTTTCATAAATTTTTTTCATAAAAATCAGAAAACAAAGGCGGCTACGCATAACCGCCTTCAAAGTTATTCATTAACAGCGTCAAAACATTCCTTACAGATTTTCTTATCGCTGTCAGCAAGTTCACGATATTTCCAGCATCTTTCACATTTTTCACCAATAGCCTTTGTAACAAATATCGTATACTCATCTTCACTATATTCATTTAGTACATTTTCAGGTTTAGCATCAGTAATAAAAGCCTGAGAGGTAATGAATATATTAGATAATTCACTTTCATACTTCTTTAACAACACTTCATCAGAACCTTTGACATAAACTGCGGCCTCTAAAGAGCTGCCAATAATTTTATCAGCTCTGAGCGGTTCAATAGATTTTGTAACAATCTCACGCAACTTTAAGATTTTATTAAATTCTTCCTCAAGTTCAGGATTGTTCCACTCATATTTACAAACCGGCCAATCAGAAAGAAGTATACTTTCCAAACCGTCCTTTTGAACATCCGGAGTATTTTGCCAGATGTCTTCAGCCTGATGCGGCATTACAGGAACCAGCATTCTGGTTAACGCCTGAGCAATCTCATAAAGTACAGTCTGTGAAGCACGTCTGGACAATGACTTTTTACCTGCAGTATATAAACGGTCTTTTACAATATCCAGATAAAAAGAACTTAAATCAACAGCAGCAAAATTTTGCAAATGCTGGAAGTATTTATAGAATTCATAATCCTCAAATGCCTCAGTAACACTAGCAATTAAAGAATTCAGCTTATGCAGCGCAAATTTATCTAATTCCTTTAAATCAGAATATTTTACATAATCAGTTTTAGGATTGAAGTCATAAAGGTTACCTAAAAGGAAACGTGCCGTATTTCTGATTTTTTTGAAAATTTCGACAAGCTGCTTAATCATATTCTCGCTGATTTTCGAATCATTACGATAGTCCACTGAAGCAGCCCATAACCTCAAAACATCAGCACCGTAAACCTTGGTGACATCCTGAGGAAGAATAACATTTCCCAAAGACTTGCTCATCTTCCTGCCTTCTCCGTCCATAACAAAACCATGGGTAAGAACCGTCTTATAAGGCGCTTTACCAGAAGTAGCAACAGCGGTTAACAAAGAAGATTGGAACCAGCCTCTGTGTTGATCAGAACCCTCAAGGTACATTTCAACCGGTAAATGTCCGAGCTCTTCATGTCTTTTTTCAACAACAGCCCGGTGAGTAATGCCCGAATCAAACCAAACATCCATGATATCAGATTCTTTTTTGAAATGAGTACCACCGCAATGCGGACATTTAAAACCATCAGGCAAAAGTTCTTCCGCAGTATATTTAACCCAGGCATCAGATGATTCCTTATCAAAAATATCAGCAACTTTTGCAATAGTTTCATCAGTAACAACAGCTTCTTTGCAATCTTCACAATAAAAGACAGGAATAGGAACCCCCCAGGCCCTTTGTCTTGATATACACCAGTCACTTCTGGATTCAACCATGTTAGAAATTCTTTGCTCCCCGGAAGCAGGTATCCATTTAACTTTCTTGATTTCATCAAGTACTTTGTCTCTGAATCTGTCAACTTTCACAAACCACTGAGGTGTGGCTCTGTATATTACAGGGTGCTTGCATCTCCAGCAATGAGGATAACTGTGGGATATATCAGCCTTTGACATCAAAGCTCCGGCTTTTTCCAAATTTTCTATAACAAGAGCATTACCTTTATAATAAGGAACACCTTTCAAATCAGGAACTTCATCAGTCCAGCAGCCTTTGGAATCAAGAGGAGACAACACAGGTATATTATATTTCTGGCAAACTTCCCAGTCTTCAAGCCCGTGCCCCGGCGCAGTATGAACACAACCGGTACCGGCATCAAGTGTAACATGATCACCGTTCAATATAGGGCTAAATCTATTGTATAAAGGATGCCTTGTTTTGAAGTTTTCCAAATCTGCACCGCATAGCTCGCCCAGAATCTTTATTTCATTTTCTTCAATTCCGTTATCTTTAAGAAAACTATCCAGCAATCCTGCTGCTATTGTGTAAACATCATTTTTATACTCAACAAGATTATATTGAAGTCTCGCATTTACACAAATTGCAAGGTTTGAAGGAATTGTCCAAGGAGTAGTTGTCCAGATTACTGCGTATAATGTTTTGTCAGTTGAAACTCCAGCTTTTTGAAAAATTTCTTTTGCATCATCCTGTTCAAATTTAAATTTGACATAAATAGAAGTAGATGTATGATCAGCATATTCCACTTCCGCCTCTGCCAAAGCAGTTTCACAAGAGGCACACCAATAAACGGGTTTTAACCCCTTTTCTATATACCCTTTTTTATACATTTCTCCAAAAATACGAATTTGTTCAGCTTCGATTTCCGGTGAAATAGTTATATATGGCTGCTCCCAATTTCCCCAAACTCCAAGGCGTTTAAAATTCGCCTCCTGACCTTTGAGGTTTTTAAGCGCAAATTCTCTGCATTTTGCTCTCAATTCCGCAGGAGTGACAGCTTCTCTTCCGCCTTTAATAGTTTTGACTACAGCATTTTCAATCGGAAGACCGTGAGCATCATAGCCGGGAACATAAGGAGAATAGTATCCACGCTGTGATTTATATTTAATAACAATATCCTTAAGAATTTTATTGAGTGCAGTACCGATATGAATTTTATCCGAACTCAAATACGGCGGCCCGTCATGTAAAACAAATTTATTGGATTTATCTCTTTGTGAGAGATTTTTTTCATAGATTTTATTATCTTCCCAAAATTTTTGTGTTTCTATTTCTTTTTGAGCAGCATTTGCTCTCATAGCTAAAGTAGTCTGGGGCAGATTCAAAGAATCTTTATACTCTTTTTTTTCTTCCGGCATTGTTATCCCTCTATTTCCATTATTCCAATTAGTTAAATTTTATCTAAAAAATTATTTAACTTCAACAAAGATTTGATGATATCTTAAGAAATTGAAATCGTGATTTTTTTCTTTATTTGTTTTATAATAGTGCAAAACGAGAGGGAAATATGAGCAAAAATATACCGGACAAAGTCTCAAACCGTTTAACTTTATATCACAGCATACTTGCAGAATATATAGAAAAAGGGCATGAATATATTTCCAGCCCGCAGATAGCTCAACGCCTCGGTATAGACGACTCACAGGTCAGAAAGGATTTTAAACTTCTTAATAATGCAGGAAAATGCAGAGTCGGATACATAGTGAAGGAGCTTAAGGATTCCATTGAAAAAACACTCGGCTTTGCAAAGGCCAAAGACGCATTTATTGTCGGTGCCGGGCACCTTGGTCTGGCTTTAGCAAAATATGACAACTTTAACAGTTACGGGCTGAACATTTTAGCACTTTTTGATAACGACCCTCATAAAATTGATATTCAAGTCAATAATAAACAAATTTTTCACATTTCAAAACTTCCTAATCTTGCAGACAGATTGAATGTGGATATTGCAATACTGACTGTTCCACGCCAGTATGCACAAGAAGTTGCTGATTATTTGATTGACTCAAATATCAAATACATTTGGAATTTTACACCTGCGGTACTTGATGTTCCTCCTCACATAAAAGTCTGGAATGAAAATCTTATCGCAAGTTTCTTACAATTTGCTTGCAAAGAAATTGTTTAAGCTTACAAGACTAAAAAGGTTAAAAATGGAACAATTATCACAAAGCTTGGAAGATTATCTTGAAACTATATATAATGAATGTCAAAAAAACGGGTATGCAAAAGTTACTGATATATCAAAAATACTCAACGTAAAAAAAGCATCAGTTACAGGTGCTCTGAATAATCTTTTGACCAAAAAACTGATAAATTACGAACCCTACTCCTCTGTTACACTTACTAAATTGGGTGAAGAATTAGCAAAAGAAATATTTAAACGCCATGAAACAATGACAGGCTTTTTTGTTAATATTTTAAACCTTCCTCCTGATGAAGCGGCAATTAATGCCTGCAAGATGGAACATATTATGACGGAAGAATTGTTCAAACGCATTACGGCATTTTATACATTTATACAGGCTTATGCTGACAAAAATCAAGATTTCAAAAATCAGATGAAAAATTTATACTAACCATTGTTAGTCTTGACAAACTTTTTCATTCGGAATATTGTTAGTTCTAGCTAACTTAAATCTTGGAGAATACGATGAAAATCAGCACACTGGCCAAATACGTCGATCAACCCATAGTGCTTAATTCCTTACAAAAAAAAATGCCGGCATTGCTAATCAGCGGAGCCGCCATATTTGGAACCTATGACACGCTTAAAATTAAAAATCCGAAAAAAAGAAAAAATACAGCAAAAAAAAATATAATAATAATGACATCAACTATCGCCGCCTCTCTCATAGGGACAAGAGGCCTAAAACTTAATAATCGCCGGATAATTACGGGGTTGATGGAAAATAAATCACTATATAAAATTATTGAAGAACAAACAGCAGCAGTAAACAAATTTCTGGAAAATACAGATGTAAGTGACAGCATAAAAGCAATATTGCACAAAGCCAAAACAAATAAATTAACAGCAAAAGAGATAGAAATACTGACAAAAAATTTGACTGCAACACAAGAAAAAGAAACACTTTTTAAGACAATTCTGCCTGAACCTGAAAATTTAAATTCAAAAGAAATATTTTCAGAAATAAAAAGGCTCTCTCTGCTGGGTCTGATACCTGTTCTGGGCGGAATAGCCGGAGGTATTTTAGCAGACAAAGTATGTTCAGATTATTCAAAAAAATCAACCGGAAACAAAATAAAAGAAGGCTTTTATCAATATTTTGCAAATATATTTCTATGTAATGTAGGAGCAGGTGCAGCTTTATTTTCGGCAGAAAAGCTCCAAAAAGCAAATCTAATAAAACCCCTTACACCATTAAAAAAATTATGCGTAATTTTATCGGGAATTGTTTCAACAGGAATAATAGGAGGCAGCTTTATAGCCAATTACCTGAGTAAAAAAATAATAGACCCGGTTTTTTCCCCTAAAGACAAAAGAAATCAAAAAGGCATCTATTCTGAACGAAAACCGGAACTTCTGGATATGGCGCTGCATATAGACGATATTGCAACTGCCGGAGTTCTTTCAGGGTTTAAATGGATAGAACCAGTACTGCCATTTATGTATTTTATCTCCGGATACAGAGCAGGCACAGGTTACAGAAATGGTGAAAAAAAATAAAATAGCACCAAAATTTGCAAAACTAAAAGCAATCTAATATAATTAAGCAAATACAAAATCGAGGTTAGCTATGAAAAATATTATCTGTATGAAATGGGGCGATAAGTTTGGCCCTGAGTATGTAAATCGTTTGCATACAATGGTAGAAAAAAATTTAACAATTCCG
>CASDVD010000078.1 GCA_949284155.1 uncultured bacterium
ACATCGTTCAATGCATTAAATGCAGAATCTCCTGTTGAGTAAGTTTTTATAGCATGTTTAACTTCTATAAGACTCATTAAAACATCCTCGGAGGTCGAGGCTGTCTGCCTTTTTTAGCATCGCCCCTGCCCTTTATTCCTACAACTACATTATCACCCGGATGTATTTTATCGGATATAATCTCTGTATACTCATCATCACTGGCGCCGGTTTGTACATTGATTCTTTTGATTTTTTTGTCCCCGCCTAGAATCCAGATACCCTGTTTTTTATATTTAGGCCCGCTGCCGTCTACATTGGGAGTAAATTTAAGTGCAGCATTCGGAACACTCATTACGTCAGCTTTTTTGCTTGTAATTATAGAAACATTCGCTGTCATACCGGGAATAAGTTTCATATCCTCATTGTTAACCTGAATTATAACGGTATATGTAACAACATTCTGGACAGTTGTGGGCGAAATTCTTACTTGGAGAACTTTTCCGTAGAAAACGCTGTCCTGATATCCATCAAGCGTATAGTTAACTTCCTGTCCGACTTTCACTTTACCGATATCAGCTTCCGCAACACTTGCTTCAATTTGCATCTGCGTCAAATCCTGAGCAACAGAGAACAATTCAGGAGTCTGAAAGCTTGCTGCAACAGTCTGACCCACATCTACACCTCTTGATACAACAACACCGTCAACAGGAGAAATTATTTTTGTATAACGCAAATTAGCTGCCGCAGTATTATATGCAGCACTTGCCTGGGCAATTTGTGCTTTAGCAGCTGAAATTTGTGCCAAATCAGACTTATATGTTGATTCAGCTAAATCCAGCTCACTTTTTGCAATAAAATTTCTGTTGTATAAATTTTTATATCTGTCATAAGTTTTTTTGTCATTTTCAGCAACAGCCTGAATTTTTGCAAGATTTGACTTTGCATTAGCTATATTAGCCTGTGCCTGTTCAACTTGTGCCGTAAAAAGAGAAGTATCTATCTGGGCAAGAAGCTGGCCTTTTTTCACTTTTGAATTATAGTCAACATAAATTTCCTTTATCATTCCCGAGACCTGAGAACCGATACTTACTGTTTGAACTGGCTGTATAGTGCCTGAAGCTTCCACTACCTGAATTATCGTCTCTTTTGATACAGGTGCGGTTTTATATTCCTGAACTTTATGTTTTTTCAAATATGCACCTGTACCCAGTATTGCAATAAATACCAATAATATTACGGGTAATATCATTTTTTTCATTGTATTTCTCCCATGGATTTTTCAAGGTCAGCTTTTGCTATATTATAGTCATAGATGGCTTTAACATATTGTTGTTGCGCATTATTATAGTTAACTTTTGCATCTTGTAATTCAATAAAGTTGCCGACACCGACTTCATATCGTCCGTCCGCTAATTCATAATTTTCTAAAGTTTGCCTTACCTTCACAGCAAGAAGCGGAATCCGCTCTTCCACCTGTTTCATATTAATATAGGCAGTTTGGACTTCAAAATACATATTTTGACATATCAAATCAAGATTACTTTTTGCAATATCCAGCTGAGCTTTTGCTTCATCAATTCTGTATTTTGTATTCATTATATTAATACTTTGAGCATTTATTGTTGCGGACAAATTAAAACTGTTTGTCGTAGTTCCGTCCATGTGTCTGAACCCGTAACCTGCCTGACCTCCAATTGTTGGAAAATATTCACGCTTTGTGTATTTTAAAGATTCAGTCATAGCGGAAAGAGTTGCTTCATAAGATTTGACATCAGGACGTTTTTCCTTAGCCAGCTTTACGGAATCTTCAAAAGAAACGTCATAAGGCTTAAATATATAGTCTTTTAATATATTACTTTTTTCAACAGATGTAGAAAAAACTGCATTTTTAGGTTGTTCGGGAACTTTTGCCAAATCCTTTTTATCAGCAATATTCACTAAATTCACATCCGTGTATACACTATTTTTAAAGTTAAAACTTTCCGTATTTTTTATTGAATACGAAGGCGCATATGCCACATACATTGCATTATTAAGTTTTACAAGTGCTGTTTGATAAGATTTTTCAGCATTTACAAGTTCTATCTTCGCATCACTAAGATATACCTCAGCATTTACAAGATCAATTTTAGATTTCAAACCTTCTTCAAAAAAAGCTTTTACTCTCTTGTATTCCCTTTCATTTAATGCGACATTTGAACGGGCAACCGACCTGCTTGCCTGTGCGGCCAAGACCCCGTAATATGCAGATTTTACATTATAAACGGTATTAAGTACCTGATTTTCATAGTCAAAATCAGATGCAATTTTGTAAAATTTTTGCATGTTTATTTTGGCGCCGGTTTTCCCAAAATTATAAAACATCATGCTTAATGAGGTATTAACGGAATAATAATCCATATTGTTTGCCAACGGTCTGTTGCCTGAAGAATTTCCGTTCTGGTAGTAATAACCGCCGCCCACACCAAGTGATGGGAAATAATCTGATTTTGCCTGACCAATCCGACTTTTATAAACTTTTTGATTATTTCTGGAAATATTTAACTGCGGACTGTTTTTCAGCGCAATTTCTATACAATCTTCCAGACTAAGCCTGTCGCCTTTTTTTATCTCAACAACAGCGCAACAAGGACTCAATGTATTCATATACATTGAAAATATCAATATAAGAAACAGCAAAAAGCGTTTCATAGTCCTCCCGCCGTTACGGCATTTAGCACAATTTATTATATATTTACAAATTTTTATTTACATAATCTTTGTAGAGTATTTTATTCAAATTAGCAAAATTTTCTCAAGTTGAAAGAAATGATTCTCTGCATTTTGAAAATTTACACAATGAAATTACACTTCAAGGTGATTGACAGAAAGAAAAATTGGATTAAACGGCAATGATTCACATCAGGCAAATTCTTATACTCGTATTATGATAGAAAAAAATACTTTAAAAGAAAATAATAATAACTTATTCATAATAGAAAATTATGAAAAAGTCATATCAGACTTGCTATATGAAAATTTCCTGGAAGATACGGCACCTGTTAACAAATTATTAAAGGCAGCCTGCGGAACAATACATTTAGAATATGATAACTGGTCAAAAGAAAAAGCGTTTAACGGTATAGATTATGCATCTAAAAAGCAATGGATTGCAGGGATTACACCTGTACAGCTTTTAACCAGAACAATAAAAGAAGCAGTGTCATCGATTTCTACATTATCTGAAAGCGGTGATTTTCATCAAACTATTCCAAAATCAATAGAAACTCCGGATTATGGAGACAAATGGGGAAGAACGGCAAATTACATAGAAATCAACAATCGTGCAATAGCAAAAATGCAAGACGGACGCAGCACGGAAGGAATTTTAAGCGCAATTAAAATACTTCCGGCAATTCCCCCTTCTGCCAGAAGCTGGGCAAATTGTGTTATTCTTTCACAAATTTTTCCAAACATATACGGAGACGGCTGTATAAAAGCACCCTGGGAAGAAAACTCTTTATACGGAATAAAATTTAATGCGGGTTACAGCACCAATATTGTGTCTTACGATTTGTCTTTTCAAAAGCACTCTGTCAGCGCAGAAGAGCAAATTCGTGCATTCAATGATTTGGCACACCTGAGAGGCTTAAAAACCGGATTCAGAATGTTAATATCCGAAGATCAAATGAAAATTGCACAACCAGATGCACCCGATGAAAATTTCAGATGGGCGAACATCGAACATCAGGAATTGTTTATCAATGAATGCGTAAAAGTCATTAATTTAGGTTTTGATTCAATATTCTTTGACTCATTGAAACATGTGAACGGACATGAATGGCATTTTTACACGGGAGTAGGTAAAACACCTGATTATGAACAAATGCAATATATATTTTATGAATTAAGAAGCCGCTCAAACAGAACAGACCTCAGCTTCATAGGAGAAAGATGCGATTGTGATATAGACAGATACAAAAAAATGGGTCTGACAGCAGGAACAGCCTGGGGCGATGCAGACGATATTGAGAATATAAAATACTGGTCTGACTGCTATAAATACTCCAGAGAATATTCACCGGGGCCGGAAGTCTCAAATGACAACGATGAAGGTTGGGCAAACTATGAACAAAGAGCGAATCGCCTGCGCTCATGTTTATTTGGATATGGTTATCCGTCTGATAAACTACCGAGCTTTATGCAGATGCATGATTTATTCCCCCTCAGATATGATACTAACACTCACCATTTAATGATGTGCAACCCTTCTTACTCCAATGACGGAACACCGGAAAGTCATTGGAAAAATTTATTTGCTTTTGAAGACGGTGAAAAACAAAACTTTAAAATTGGAGAAATTTTTGCCTATGCTTTAAATATGTAATTAACGAAATCTCAATTCAATCCCTTTAAGAATAAGCTGCAAGTCATCAAATGATTTCTTATTATTAACAGCCTCAGCAGCCAATTCTAAATATTCCAGATGACGTAAATCTGTCGACATCTTTTTGATTTTTTCAATCAATGCATTTATTCTGTTTTCAATAAGAGTTTCCTTTTCTGTTATCACATTTTCAATAGTTCCATCAGGATAATACGTTTTCACGCCTATACGGGTTTTATCGGAAAAATATTCAACAGTTACAGGTTTATTCAACTTTTTAGCAAGAATTATCATTGATTCTTCAGATTTATCCGCAGGAAGTTTTCTGATTTCTTTAATAATTTTTGATTCAACAGAAGTAGATTTTACGGTAACAATATTGTTCTTTTCAACAAGTTTCAAAAGCGGACGCTCGTCTGTTCCCGTTCTCAAATACTCTGCACTATATTCCCAATTAAATTCAAAGAAACATTTCGGCTCTATATCCAAGGCAATTGCCAGCCTTGTTATAGTTTCGGAAGATGCAAAATTTACACCCGATTCTATTCTGCTCAGTTGTCTTTGATTCAATCCTATAAGTTCAGCGAGTTTTTCTTGTGTCAACCCTCTGTTTTTTCTGAGTTCTTTTATTCTTTTCCCAAACAACTCTTTCAAATTCGACATAATGTGTATTATATATTTTCAAATCCAGATTCATAAGGTAGCAAAACTGCTTATTACAATTAATCATGTTTGACATGTGACGTTACATGTCTTATAATTTGTATAAGATATTATTTTTAATTATTTTTTGTCCGGCCTTTTATGGCCAATTGCAGTTATTTTCCCCTGCTTTTTTATTTAACTTTTTTGACATGTCTATTACATATAAAAAATGACAAAAAACTTCTTATTTATTTAAAATATAAGACAGATTCTTAATATATTTGTTCCCCTACGGCAATGATTTTTTTAGATTTATCATTAATAATAATTTTATGAAAAAAATATTATCACTAATCATCTGCTTTCTTGCTATTGAACTGACATGTTATGCCGAACTTCTTCAAGGCGGGGTCAGTTTTGATGTTAACTCTGCCAGAACTGAAGCATTCAATAATATAGATAGTACTTTTTCTCCAGACTTAATATTCACACATTTAATCGACAAAAACTATCAATCAAATAAACGGGCACTGTTAACAGGTAATGTACAACTCAAAGACAGAACCCTGTGCCGGTTCTCTAACGGAATATACGGTATACGATACAATGATGACCCTTATAGGGCCTACTACTATGACAAGGACGGAAGACTTTCATATGTTGATAAAAAAAGCAGGCTTGAATTTCCTCATAACGTTTCAACTTACAACCTTCAAGGGAAATTAATCGGCACTGCTTTGTATGTTACAAAATACGAACAATATATTTTTGATTTAAATAAAAATTTAACAACTCACTGGATTGGAAACAACGGATATGATGCAACGGGAATTAAGCGCTGGACAAGAGTCTATGCAGAATAATAACACTCCTTCCGAACATTTTTTTATTATATAAAGAAATGTAAAAAATATGTTAACAAAATCATTTTTTTTTTGTACACTTAGCAAATAATTCTCTTTAGAGAGTTAATGCATGCAAATAGTTCAGCATGGGATTTTTATACTATGATTAATAACTCTATACAATATAAATATTCAGACAGCTATCCTGGAAGAACCAGGTTTAAGGGCAGAGACCGAGAGAATGAATTTACGGCTCATACCGGTCAGAAAACATTGGGAACGAGTGTGTATGAGAGTGACAAAATAAATGTGAATACAAGTGCGACAAAAACGACCGCCGGATTAAATCCGAGCGGTCGTTTGAGTTTTA
>CASDVD010000079.1 GCA_949284155.1 uncultured bacterium
GATTTTTTTACTTTTTCATCGGAAAACAGGCGGTAGAGGAATCTTTTTTGAAAATCAGATTCCAGTCCTGAAAAATAATCATAAGCAAATTCTTTAGAGCCGGCACCCGGAAATTTCGTAAGTACTCTGTTCTTGAAAATATTTAAATATTTATCCTGTCTGCCGGAGCCGGGAATATGTGGCGGAAGTGCTTTTTGTATAGTGATGTTCATTTGATATCCAACTAGTGTTCTTTAAACACTTTTATTATCAAATAAACTTTTTAAACAGTCAAATGCCTGCCTGCATGTACGGTTACGGAATTTCAATATTTTGTGCTAAGGGTAAAATCAGCTTAAAATATAATTGATAAGAGTTCTTACACCTGCACCTGTTGCACCTTTTGCCAGTTCGTTAACAGGTTTGTCAATATAAGCGGTACCGGCAATATCAATATGAGCCCAGTGAACTTTTTTAACAAAATTTTGTAAAAATAAAGCCGCAGTCTGGGTGCCGCCCATTCTTGAACCGGTGTTTCTCATATCAGCAATATCGCTTTTTAACGATTCTTTATATTCTTCAAACATAGGCAGCTGCCATAGCTTTTCACCGCCCTGATTTGCGCATTTAATCAGTTTGTCTATTAATGATTGATTGTTGCCCATAATACCGCTTGCAACGTTGCCGAGCGCAACAACGCATGCTCCTGTCAGGGTGGCGACATCAATAACTGTATCCACTCCTAAATCACATGCATAACAAAGTGCATCAGCAAGTGTGAGTCTGCCTTCCGCATCTGTATTATCCACTTCGATGGTTTTTCCGTTTTTGGCAACCAGAATGTCTCCGGGTTTGTATGCGCTTGCTCCGGGCATGTTTTCGCATGCCGCTATCAGCGCATGGATTTCGATGTCGGGTTTTAGTTCTTTAATTATACTCATAACGCCTAAAACAGCTGCTGCTGCGGACATGTCGTCTTTCATGGTCAGCATTGATGAAGGGGGTTTTATGTCCAGTCCGCCTGAATCAAATGTTATGCCTTTGCCGATTATGGCGAGTTTACGTTTTGGATTTGCAGATTTATATTTGATATGAATAAATTTCGGCGGCTGGCTGCTTCCTTTTGCCACAGCCAGAAATGCACCCATGCCCATTTTTTCAATTTCATCTTTATCATAAACTTTTACATCAAGTTCTTTAAAAGACTGTGCTATTTCGGCAAGTTTGGACGGTGTTGCCCATTGAGCGGGTTCATTGGCAAGGCTTCTTGTAAAATTCACCGCAGATGCAATAATTTTCCCCTTTTTCACACCGGCTTTTGCTTTTTTGCAGTTTTCTTCAACCATGTCGAGGATAACAAAATCTTCAATTTTTTTTGTCTTTTTTTCGGATTTATATTTGTCAAAAGAATACTCGCCTATATAAGAGCCTTCTGCAATCATTTGTCCGCAATTTTGTGCATCAAATCCGCCGACGCCGGCTCCGTGCAGAATGGACACAACTTTTTTGCAGTTTTGCATTTTCAAACATTTTTTGACAACTTTTGCGCTGACTTCTCTGAGTTTGTTCAATGAAAAATCTTTGCTTTTGCCTAAGCCCACAATCATTACCTTTTCAGCCGGAATTTTTCCGTATGTGGGTAAAACATAAGTTGAGCCGAATTTCCCTGTAAATCCTTCTTTTGCTATAACAAAATCAGAAATAAGCCCGTCTAATGCAATATCTATTGCTCCGGTAGCTCCGGCCGGAACTTTTACGCCTTCAAAAAGATTGACGACAAGAATATTAGCAGAAACTTCTTCCAGCAAACCTTTAGACACAGTTAAATTCATATTTGCCCCTTTTCTTCTTTTTACTTTTTTGAGTATTCTTCTTATCATTTAAATAATTATACGCTATGTTTTCAGTTAAATAAATACTTATAATGAAGTAAACATTCTTTTCGCCGAATATATGATACTGTACGATTTTGAAAAATACTCTTAAATATCAACTATAAGGACGATAGAAACTCAAAGTTGCAATTATTAGTATAAGTATTAGAATGATATTAATTTAGAATAATAAAGATAATATAGCGATTTGAGATAAATTAATGAAAAGAATAAAATTTACAAACCTCCTTACGGATACTTTTTCATCATCGAAGGTGCTGAACTTTACAATATTTTTGCTTTTTACAATACTTTTGACAGGTATATTGGCTGCCAGATATTTTCTTTTTCAAAGTATTATTTCAGATGACGGCACCAGCAAAAGAGATGTGGTTGCTTACAAAACCATAAAAGTAGTTGATACTTTTAAAACAAATCAATATAAAAAGGAAATGGCTCAAAAAATCGAGCCTGTTTTGACCCCGGCAGAGGACAGTTATATTATTAACAACTTCCTTTCTCTTGAAAAAAATATTTTGAATATCAGAGCGAAAAAGCTCGCTTTTCAGACTAAAAAGGATGAAATGAGCCTGCTTTTTGACTTTGACAGTACAAATTATTACAAAAATTATATTTTAAATTATCTTATTAATGCTGAAAATGAAAGGCTTGATAATACATTTAAAAAATCAAGAAAAACTCTTGATACGTTGTTAAAACAGGGTATTACGGAAAAAGATTTTGAACAGAATAATTTGAACAGTCTGATACTTCGTAATGCTGTTTATGAAACCACAAAAGGTGAAATGCGTGTCATTTCAGCCTTGCTGGAACAGGTTATAGTACCTAACATGGTAGTAGATGAAGTAGCCACTGAAATTGCCAGAAAAAATGCGGTAAATTCTATTACGCCCGCTACTGTAACATTTATCAAAGGCGAAAAAATAGTGGAAAAAGGCGAGCTTGTCACAAAAGTAAAACGTGATGCTCTTCAAAAAGCCGGATATAATGTATTACAGTTGAATTATAAGGGAATTTTGGGTATTTTCTGCTTAGTTTGTTTTGGTGTTATTTCCTTATTATATTATTTAAGATATTTTGAACAGAAATTCATGAATAAAGATTACATGTCGATAGTCGCACTTTTATCTGTTGTGACGGCAATAGCTGCGACATTGCTTCCTGACGGATTTTCGTTCTATTTTCTGCCGTTTCCGGCTCTGGCTATTTTGCTTTCAATATTTACGAACCCGAGAGTTTCTTTTTTAACTTCTGCAATACTGATAATTATAATTTCTATATCGTTGCAAATGCCTCTGCAGCCGGCTGCCGTTTTTGTAATCGTGTCACTGATTGCGTCAATAGCGACTGCAAAAATTCGTTATTCAAGAAGATTTGATCTTTTGAAAATCGGTGTGGAAATTTCACTTGCAATGTTATTCTTTATTTTAGATTTATATTTGATAGAAAATTGTATAACAGAGATTGACCATGCCGTAATTTTTACAAATGCTTTTGTAGGATTTGTTAACGGTTTACTTTCAGGTGTAATAGTATTGGGATTAATTCCGCTTTTGGAAAGCTGGTTTAAAATTGTTACGCCCTATGGTCTGGCAGAATTTGCGGATCACAACCAGCCGCTTTTAAAACGTATGCAGTTTGAAGCCCCCGGTACTTTTTCACATGTGCTGATGGTGTCCAATTTATGCGAAGCTGCAGCGGAAGCTATCGGTGCGGATCCCGTTCTTGCACGGGTCGGCGCAATGTATCATGATATAGGAAAATTGAAAAGGCCATTGTTCTTTGTTGAAAACCAAACTTACTTTGGGATTGAAAACCCGCATACAAAACTAAATCCCAGATTGAGCAAAATGGTAATTACCGCCCATCCTAAAGACGGTATGGATTTGGCAAAAGAGTACGGAATTCCGCCTGTTATTCAGAATTTTATTATCCAGCACCACGGCGATTCTTTAGCCAGCTATTTCTATAATCAGGCAAAACAACAGGAGGGTGAAGAAAAAGTAACAGAGGAACAATTCCGCTACACCTGCCCAAGACCAAATACCAAAGAGACTGCTATATTGATGATTGCCGATGCGGTAGAATCAGCATCAAGAACATTAAAAGAGCATTCACCTGAAGAGCTTGATGCTATGATAAACAGAATTATTCAAGACAGGCTCAATGACGGGCAGCTTTCTGACAGCCCGCTGACCTTGAAAGATTTAAAAACAATAGCCCAAACTTTTAGCAAGAGCCTGCGTGCTGCCCACCATCAACGTATTAAATATCATGAAAATATAGTTCAGGAATTGGAAGAAAAGGCTATGAAAAAGAAGTTTGTTGCTCCTGACAAAATAATTTCTGATGATGAATTAAAAGTAGAGAAAAAGATTCAAAAACGGTTGCAAAAAAATAACAATGAATAAACCAGAACTGAATATATTTGTTGAAGATGCAGCAGAAAATGAGGGCTTGAAAAAGCCTGACATGGCAGTATTAACACAGAAGCTGAAAGAGATGACGGATTTTTTTCTTTCACGGAGTAATCTGGTTGAAAAATCGTGTTTAAACGGCTATGAATATAAAACCCTTACCTTTGATGTTGTGTTGTGCACTGATGAAAAAATTCGGGAAATAAATCGTGAATACAGAAATATAGACCGCCCCACCGATGTAATCAGCTTCGCTATATTTGCAGATTCGGCTCCGGAGGAGCGTTTTATATTTGATGATGAAATTAATTTGGGCGAAATTATAGTTTCTCTTGAAAAAACTGCTGCCCAGGCAGTTGAAAATGGAAAAACTTTTGATAGTGAATTATACTTTTTATTGGCACACGGAATATTGCATTTGATGGGGTATGACCATTTAACTGAAGAGACTCTGTGTGAGATGTGGGATATTCAAAAAAAAATGACAGGGGAATTTAATGTCTAAATATGCTTCTACAGGGTATGTAAAAAGTTTTGCAAATGCGTTAAAAGGTTTAAGTCTTGCTTACAAGTCACAAAAAAATTACAGAGTTCACCTTTTAATAGGTTTTCTTTCGCTCCTTGCCGGTGTTGTTTTGAATTTTCGCTGTATTGAGTATTGTGTATTGATTCTTGCTATCAGCAATGTGATTACTGCTGAACTTTTTAATTCTGTAATCGAATTCACGCTGGACGCATATTACAAAAATAATTATTCAGAGCTTGTCAAAATGGCAAAAGATTTGGCTGCAGGTGTAGTATTTTTTTCTGCGCTGACCAGTGTTTTGATTGGATTGATGCTTTTTACAAGAAAGATTTTGATTCTTGTTTTATATTAGAATCTATTCGTCTTCCTCATCATCAAGTTTTGCTTGTTTTTCAAGATCAATGATTTTTGCGAGTGTTTTCGCATCACCTTTAAGTTTGAAATATTCGGCAAATTTCGGCGTTGTTTTAAGGTTGAAAGAACGGCCGTTTTTATCTCTTGTGCGGGAAATTAAGCCTTTTTGAAGCAGTTCTTGTACATGTTCGTAGGCATTTGAGCGTAATTCTTTTAAATAAGACTGGCGTATAGGTTCTTTCAACGCAATAACAGTAAGTGTTTTTAAAACTGCAGGGCGCAATTCCACGGGACAAAGCTGTTCTACAATATCCATAAATTCTTCTTTAACCTGAAGAATGTAACCGTTTTCATCATCAATTTCCAAAGCACCGTCACGTGCAGAATAGTCCATAATAAGTTCCAGAAGTGCATCTTGAACCTGCTCTTCGTCCTCTTTTAATATCTCTGCAATATCTTTCACTTCAAGCGCCTGAGCAGTAATGAACAATACTGCTTCAATTCTTGTTTTAAGTGACATATTTACCTCGCTCCTATGGTGATTATAGCAGACACCCGGAATCATGTCTATTCCAGCATTTGAGTGAAATTGACATCAGCGGATAGATTTTTTTTATACTTTTTGCACTTGCCTGGCATTTTTAAAAGCGGGTTTTCGGCTTATATCTGAAAAAACGATAGCCGGTCTTTGAGAGCGTTGTTCTTCCCGTATTTTTTTATAGTAGTCTTTGACCATGACAACTTGGTTTTTTACGCATTTGAAACCGTTTTTCTTCAGGTATTCTTCGTATTTTGCTCCGGAGACTTGAAATTTTTTGTTTATGATAAAAAGATTAAACTTTTTGGTTCTCATCATTATCTGGCCGATGGAAAAATTAATGACATCGGGAAAACATTCGTCATAGCCCTGTACCAAATCTATATCCAAAATATAGTTTTCATTATCCTCGGTTTGTATTGAGAAAAAGCCTTTTATCGAGTTGTTATCTTCAAAAACGTATTTAAACCAGGAAAAATTATTCAATCCGGCAAATAAAACATTCTCAAACTCTTTTGCCGTTTTTGCCAGAGAATAACGAAAATGAGGGAAAATGTTGTCGTTGTAAATAGTTTTTGCCGCCTCGGAGTCAGAATTTTTGAATGGTCTGAAAAAGCCTTTGTTTATTGTATTTTTTGCAAGTGAAATTTCTTCCATCTTCCATAGCTGTTCTGATGAGCAAACACGAAAACCGCAGGCTTTAGAAAAAAGTTCCAAAAGTTCATCCATATCGTGGTCCACTTTTACCGTAAAAGTGTTGGCTCCCAGTGCTCCAAATCTGGCAATCGCATATCCTATAAGCTGGCTGCCCGTATAATATGAATTTTTGTTCAGGAACAGTTTGCATATCTTCCAGGCAAAATGGTTGCCTTGCTGCGGTTTTAGCGATATCATTCCGTTGATTTGTTTATCTTCAATTGAGACAAATGATTCAGTCAGTCTGCGAAATCTTAAAGGCAAAATGCTGTTAATGCAATTCAACGGGAAAGGAATAAAAGATTTGTAATCAAAAGCGATTTCTTCAACGTTCATATCAGAAATCATTGAAATCATTTTTTTTAGTTTCGGAATGTCACGAAATTTCAGACTTCTTATTTTTGCCATACAAAATAATATATCATTTTCATCCCAGTGTTTCAAGCTGATTTAGGACGTACATACAGACTATTTTTATGTATAATTTATATTCACATAAAATATGTAACAACCCGTGTTCAGGTATAAAGGAATTATAAAAATTATAAAAGTTATAAAAATGATACCCTATGAACTTTTAGAAAAAGAGTCATGGGTTAAATCTTTAAGCGGAGCACCGTTTTTGCAGCCCGGACATTGGCTGGCTGTATTTAATCGGCTGCGTTTAAAAAGATTTCTTTTAAATAAATTATAATCGGCTGTGTTGAGTTGTGATACTTTCACGATTCCATCTCCCTTATTAGATTATTATTATATCAAAATTTTGATTAATTGTACAGTGTACAATTAATATATCTTTTACATTTGTAATATATACCCCAAAAATCTTGCTATAAATCAATGTGCAGCCTGCCGGAAAGTGGCTGAAAAAGATTTGGAATTCTTCTCCAAACGGTGATTGCATAATTCGGGTTATTTGGTTATTATATATATAAATTAACGGTTAGTAATAATAATAAGGAAACATATGTCGTCAGACAGTCATACGGAAACGATTCCTGATAATAATATAGAAACTGAAATAACTGAAGAAAATATAACAAAAGAAGAAGAGCAAAAATCCCGTGTACATGCTGTTATTAGAGCATTAATTGCAAATTTGGGGATTGCCGGTGTAAAACTTATCTGCTTTTTCTTTTCAAAAAGTTCGGCAATGCTTTCTGAAGCAATTCACTCGGGCGTTGATTCATTCAACAGCATCTGTCTTTTGGTCGGAATAAAAAGAGGCTCAAGACCTGCTGACAATGCGCATCCGTTCGGCTACGGACTAGAGGCGAATGTGTGGGCTATGTTTGCTTCGATTTTGATGCTCGGCGGTACTTTTATTGCTTTTTACAGCGGGTTTGATAAGCTGTTCAATGAACACGACCACAGCGACCTTTTGAATAATTATTTTTATATTGCAACAGCATTGGTCTGTAGTATTTTCTTTGAGGCATGGGCTGTTGTCAGTGCTTCAACGGCTGTGCTTCATGAAGTGCAAATTGAAGAAAAAAATCCTTTCTTGTGCTTTTTTCGTTCATTAAAATATATTCGCAATACCAAAAGTCCGACTACCAGATTTGTATGGTATGAGGATGTTTCTGCTTTGACCGGTGTTGTGGTTGCATTTGTTGCGCTTACGCTTGCAAAGTTTGTTATGCCTGTGGAGCTGGCTTATGTTCCGGATGGAATTGCGTCTATTATTATCGGTTTTATATTACTGATTTTGGCGATTTATCTTTTGAGGCATAATGTGAATTCTTTAACAGTACAGTCTGCAGAGCCTAAAGTTGAAGAAACTATTAGAGAAGTTGCACATAACATTCATGGTATTACAGATGTTGTTGAGCTTAAGACAATTGATTTGGGTTCTTCCGGATTGATTATTAATATGACGATTGAAGTAGACCCGCAGACCCAAATGAAAGATGCGGACGATATTGCAGATATGCTCGAGCGTAAGATAAAAAAACGTATAAAAAACATCACGCATATAACAATAGAGCTGCAAGCGCATGATGCGGAAGAAAACTGGGAAGAAAAATTTACGAAACTTATCTCGGAAGGCATTGATATCGGGGCAATCGACTGCAATGAAGCAAAAATGCTCTCGAATTTCTTCGGCTTTGCGAATACTGTCGTAAAAGAAATTATGATTCCCAGAACAGATATTATTCTTGTCAGTGCTGATGAAAATATTAATAACCTCGCTGATATGATTATATCCTCCGGTCATACTCGTATACCTATGTATTCTGACTCACAGGATAATCTGATAGGGGTAATTAATGCAAAAGATGTTTTAAAAGTTATTAAAAATAATAATGTTACTGAAGATTTTTCTCTAAAATCTATAGCACGTGAACTGCTCATTGTGCCTGAGAATAAATTCATCAGCGACCTGCTGAGCGACTTTATCTCTTCTAAAACTCAAATAGCGGCTGTTGTTGATGAACATGGCGGCGTGGCCGGTATTGTGACTATTGAAGATATTCTGGAAGAGATTGTCGGAGAAATTTATGATGAATTTGACAAGGTAGAAACTCCCGAAGTAGTCCGTATTGATGCTAACACTCTTAATGTTTCCTGCAAAATGGACATTGATGATATTAATGAAAAATACGACCTCGATATTCCAAATGAAGACTTTCAGACCATCGGCGGATATGTATTTGGTTTGTTGGGACGTGAGCCTGAAATTAATGATGTGGTCTCTGACAAAAATATCACATATACTGTTCTTGATATTGACGGCAGAAGAATTTCTCGCATAAAAATGTATAAAGAAACACCTTTCGTTGAGTCAAAGAAAGATGAATTCACTGAAAGCGGTTCATAATAATCCGGTTCATAATTTTATTAATTTTATTGAAACTAAAAAAGACTCCGTATGGTTAATCGGAGTCTTTTTTAGTTTCTTGTATAAGTCTAATTATTTTTCAATGCAGCTTTGAGTCTGGCCAATGCTTTTGCAAGGGCTATTTGGGCACGTGCATTGTCGATTTCAACATCTTGAGAGCCGACACGTGCTTCTGCACGTTCTTTAGCCGCTTTAGCTCGTGTTACGTCAATATCGGAGCCTTTTTCTGCGGTATCTGTTAAAATGAGTGCATTATTATCTTTGAACTGGAAAATGCCTCCCATTGTCGTGATAAATTCCATTTCACCGTTTTTTTCGACTCTTGTTACTCCGATATCAAGAGCGCTCATAAAAGGAATATGATCCGGCAAAATTCCGAATTCACCATCCACCCCCTTTGAATAGACAGCATCAACATCTTCGTTGTATACCTCTTTTTCATGGGTAATTATTTTAAGATTAATTTTTTTTTCACTCATTATAATTTCTCCCGTCAATCAGTTATTATTAATCGATGACGCAGATTACTACTGTTTTAATTCTTCGGCTTTTTTAACAGCTTCTTCAATGGAACCTACCATATAAAAAGCTTGTTCCGGAAGGTCGTCATGTTTTCCTTCAAGGATTTCTTTAAAGCCCCGTATAGAATCTTCCAGTTTAACATATTTACCCGGAATGCCGGAGAACTGTTCTGCAACAAAGAACGGTTGAGAAAGAAATCTTTGAATTTTTCTTGCTCTGTTAACGGTTTCTTTGTCCTCTTCCGATAGTTCATCCATACCGAGAATTGCGATAATATCTTGTAAATCTTTGTATTTTTGGAGTACTTCCAGAACCTGTCTTGCAACATTATAGTGTTCTTCGCCGATGATTACCGGATCGAGAACCCGGCTGTTAGAAGCGAGCGGGTCAACTGCCGGATATATACCCAAAGATGCAATCTGTCTTGATAATACAGTAGATGCATCAAGGTGAGAGAATGTAGTGGCAGGTGCAGGGTCGGTCAAGTCGTCCGCAGGAACATAAATAGCCTGAACAGATGTAATTGAACCGTCTTTTGTCGATGTAATACGTTCTTGGAGTTCACCCATTTCGGTAGACAATGTAGGCTGATAACCTACTGCTGACGGCATTCTGCCCAGAAGAGCAGAAACTTCCGAACCTGCCTGAACAAAACGGAAGATATTGTCAACGAAAAGCAGAACATCCTGTTTTGAATAGTCACGGAAGTATTCAGCGGCAGTCAGAGCAGAAAGTCCGACTCTCATTCTGGCTCCCGGCGGTTCGTTCATCTGACCGTAAATAAGAGCTACTTTGTCGATAACGTTTGATTCTTTCATTTCGTTCCAAAGGTCATTACCTTCACGGGTTCTTTCACCAACACCGCCAAATACTGAAACACCGGAGTGTTCAAGTGCAATGTTGTGGATAAGTTCCATAATCAAAACTGTTTTTCCGACGCCGGCACCGCCGAACAGACCGATTTTACCGCCTTTTTGATAGGGCTGCAAAAGGTCGATTGCTTTAATACCGGTTTCAAGAATTTCAATATTAGTATTTTGTTCGGTTAATTTAGGTGAAGGTCTGTGAATAGGGAGTGACATTTCAGTATTGACTTCTCCCATTTCGTCAACAGGTTCGCCCAGTACATTCAGAATTCTGCCGAGGATTTCTTTACCTACGGGAATTTTAATCGGATTTTTAGTATTAACAGCTTTCATTCCTCTTTGCAAACCGTCAGTTGATGACATTGCAACCGAGCGAACTTTGTTTTCTCCGAGAAGCTGTTGAACTTCTGCTACAATTTTGTTTCCGTCTTCAGTGTAGATTTCTAACGCATCATATATTTCAGGTAAATGTCCTGCCTGAAATTCCACGTCAATAACCGGTCCGATAATCTGGGTGATTAAACCCTCATTCTCTGTTAATACTGCCATTTTCTCCACCTTTTATATTGTATATTTTACAATTATACTAACATATCAATTTTTGCACAAACAAAAAAAATTTGATACAAAAAATTTTTTCAAAAATTACCTGCAAAGATATGTAATGTAAAAAAATATAATCTTTTGCTTGACTTTGCCGGGCTGTTTGGAAGTATAATATTGAAAATAAGACAGGAAAAAAGTATGGCTTACAAATTAAAAGTTTTAATATAAAGTTTTAAAAAAAAGAAAAAGTTGCGGCTTTTTCTTTTTTTTTTACAAAAACTTCTGCTAGACAAGTATTATTAATAAATTCAGGGAACAGATTAAATGCAGGTTACACCTTTAAAAAAATTACATAAGGCAAAAGTTATTGAAGTAAAGAATGTGACAGAGTCCATGTTTTATTTAAAATTTATGCCTATTGAAAAGATTGATTCCGTGCCGGGACAGTTTGTATCGATTTTGTGCGGAAATTTGACTTTGAGACGACCTTTCAGCATTGCCGGAGTGGAAGAAAATGAAATAGGGGTTTTAATCAAGAAAAAGGGAAAAGGTACGGAATATCTTTCTTCTCTGCGCACGGGAGATGAGATTGATTTCGTTGGTGCTATGGGCAGCGGTTTTAAAATTGAAGATAAAAAATCATTGTTGGTGGGAGCAGGCGTTGGTGTTGCTCCTATTTTGTATTTGCGGGAGGAATTGAATAAAAGGTCTGCAAAAACGATGTTTCTGGCTGGGTTTCAAACAGAAAAAGAAGTTCCCATGATTTTTGACTTTGATAAAATCTGCACTGACGACGGCTCGATGGGTATGCATGGAAGTGTTTTGAATTATGTACGAAATTCCGTTGAGGAATTTCATCCGGAAAAAATATATGCCTGCGGGCCTCTTGTGGTTTTGGAAAATATTTCACAGATTGCGAAAAGATTGCAGATTCCATGTGAAATAGCCATGGAGAAAGAAATGGCCTGTTCTATAGGCGTATGCAGAGGCTGTGTGATAAGAGTTTTGAAAAACGGAGTTGAGCAGAATGCCTCCGTATGCCAGGATGGGCCTGTATTTAACGGAAATGAGGTTGTATGGTCGAAGATTTAGATATGTCTGTTGATTTGGGCGGGTTTATAATTAAAAATCCGATAATGACGGCTTCGGGCACATACGGTTACAGTCTTGAATACGGCAGATTTTTTGATGTTAAAAAAATCGGCGCTATTGTTACAAAGGCAATTACTCTGGAGCCAAGAGAAGGCAACAGCTGGCGCAGACTTTTTGAAACGGATTCGGGAATGATAAATTCAATCGGGCTTGAAAATGTCGGGATTGAAAAATTTATTTCAGAAAAATTGCCTATATTGAACAATGGGATGAATTATGTTGTAAATATCGCCGGTTCATCGGTTGAGGAATATGTCAGGCTGGGTGAGATTTGTGAAGAAAATAAAATTAAAGCTGTTGAACTGAATGTGTCCTGTCCTAACGTAAAATGCGGCTGTCTTGAGTTTGGCACTGATGAAAAGAGCCTGCATAATCTGGTTTCTCGGGTAAGAGATGTTTATAAAGGATGTTTGATTGTTAAATTGACTCCCAATGTTGCTGAAATTGAAAAAATTGCATTAGCTGCTCAAGATGCCGGTGCAAATTGTTTATCGGCAATTAATACTTTGAAAGGTATGGGTATAAAACTCAGATGGGATAAGGGCAAATTCCATAAAGAAACTGTAAGCGGAGGGTTGTCCGGACGGGCGATAAAACCTGTTGCGCTGTCAATGGTCAGCAGAATAGCGAAGTCTGTGGATATTCCGGTAATAGGCATAGGCGGCATATACACAATGGAGGATGTTTTTGAGTTTCTGTGCGCAGGTGCCGCCGCCGTTCAAATCGGAACTGCTAACTTTACTCATCCTGATATTGCCGGAATATTAGTCGATGAAATACATGATTTTATGTATGAAAACGGAATCCGCTCTATAAAACAGTTGTGTGATTTGTTGAGAGAATAACTAAGAAAAGGAAAATAAAATGAGTAACGAAGTTCTGAAATTATTAGAAAAGACGGAAGGTGTACTGCACGGGCATTTTTGTTTAACTTCAGGTTTGCATTCCGATATATATTTTCAATGTGCAAAACTTTATCAGTATCCTGATATTACTGAAGCAATAGGTAAAAAACTTGCACAAAAGCTGGAAGAAGTTGAATTTGATACAATAGTTTCTCCTGCAATCGGTGCGGTGATAATAGGTTACGAAACAGCAAAACAGGCTGGAAAAAGGAATCTATTTGTTGAACGAAAAGACGGAGTGATGCAGCTCAGACGGGGATATCAGCTTTCAAAGGGTGAACGTATAGTTATTATTGAAGATGTAATAACGACTGCGAGAACTATAAAGGAAACAATTGAAGCCACAAAAGAATTCGGGGTGGAAGTTGCGGCTGTCGGGTGTATCGTAGACAGAACATGCGGCAAAACGGGATTAAATATAAAATCTCTCCTTCAAATTGACCCGGTCACATATGAACCTGAAAATTGTCCTCTTTGCAAGCGGGGCATACCGCTGGTTAAACCGGGAAGCAGAAAATAAACAGGGATAAAATATGCATGATTTGATTGATATTGAAAGACTCGCAAAAAATGAAATTGAAGAAATAATCTCAAAGGCGGAATTTTTTGCAAAAGGCGGCAGAGAATCCGTTGTAAAGGAGAGAACTGCCTGCATGATGTTTTTTGAAAATTCAACAAGAACGCACTGTTCATTTGAAATAGCCGCTAAAAAACTGGGTATGCATGTTTTGAATTTTGATGTGAAATCTTCTTCTTTTTCAAAAGGCGAATCTTTCAAAGATACTTTTGAGAATCTGCATTTTATCGATGTTGATGTTTTTGTGATTAGACATAGTGAAGACGGGATTATTGACAGAATCAAAACAGAGCTTGCTTATGATTTAAAATTTATAAATGCAGGCGACGGAAAAAGAGCACATCCTACGCAGGCTTTGCTTGATTTTTATACAATGAAAGAAAAACTCGGTGATGTTTGCGGGAGAAAGATTGTTATAGTTGGTGATGTTGCGCATTCAAGGGTTGCCAAATCTAATTTGGCTTTGTTGAATAAGTTCGGTGCAGATGTGCATTTTTGTGCGCCTTCGTATTTTATGCCTGAAAATCCCGGGAATTTTCGGGCTGTTTGGCATAGTGACCTGAAAGATGCTATATCAGATGCTGATGTTGTTATGCTTTTAAGAGTTCAGAATGAACGACTCGATGAGAGAACAACAAAATCTGCGGGTTCGTATGCGGATTTGTATAAACTGGATTCAAACACTTTGGAAAAATATGCGCCAAATGCGATTTTAATGCATCCCGGGCCTGTTAACCGGGAGGTTGAAATAACATCTGAATTGTTGGATTCAGAAAAAGGAAGAACCATTCTTGAACAGGCGAAAAACGGTGTTTATGTGAGAATGGCGGTATTGAACATGCTGGGAGGTGCAAATGTTTAGCGGTGTTTTAAAAAATGCACTGGTTGTATCACCGGTAAATGATTTGAATGAAATTGCCGATATTGAAATACATAACGGGGTTATTGCAAAGATAGCAAAGAATCTTCGGCATGAGAATATAATTGATTTATCAGGACAAATTGTTATGCCCGGATTAGTTGAGATGCATTGCCACCTCAGGGAACCGGGGTTTGAAAACAAGGAAACTATTGAAACTGGGATTGAAGCCGCAATTGCAGGCGGATATACGGCTGTTTGTCCAATGGCAAATACGAATCCGGTAAATGATAATGCAGAGGTATTAAAGTTTATAAAACAGCGTTCGAAAAAAATTGAAGTACATCCGGTTTGTGCAGTAACAAAAGGACTTTCCGGCAGTGAAATTGTCGATTTTAAAACGCTTAAAGCGTATGGTGCGATTGCCTTTTCAAATGACGGAAAGCCGCTTGAGGATATGAAGCTGCTAAAAGAAGTGCTGAAAAGGGCTTCTGACGAGGATGTACTTGTGATTTCGCATGCGGAGGATTCAAAATATGAACCATCGCAAAACGAATCGGAATATAGTGCAGTGCTGCGTGAGCTTGAAATTGTAAAAGAAACTGACGCACGGTATCATTTTGCGCATATTTCAACCAAAGAGTCAGTAGGTTTGATACGGGAGGCCAAAGAAGAAGGCTGGAATGTTACCTGCGAGACTGCACCGCATTATTTTATACTTTCAAAAGAGGACATAGAAAATAATCACGCAAGATTCAAGATGAATCCGCCGCTGCGTTCCAAAGAGGATGTAGAGGCTGTTATTGACGGACTTTTGGATGGGACGATAGATGTAATTGCAACGGATCATGCGCCTCATACTCTTGAGGAGAAGAATATGTCGTTTGAGCGGGCTCCGATGGGGATTGTGGGGTTTGAAACCGCATTTTCTCTGGCGTATCAGGCTTTTGTTGCCTCCGGGAATATGACTCTTTCTTCTTTGATTAAGAAGATTTCAGTCAATCCTTCAATTATTTTGAATATGGAAAATCAAGGAAAAATTGAAATCGGAATGAAGGCAAATCTTGCAATATTCAATCCTGATTTTGAATGGCGGGTTGAGGCTTCAAAATTTAAAACAAAATGTAAGATTTCACCGTTTGAAGGCAGAAATCTGAAAGGCAGGATTACGGGTGTTATTGCAAACGGAATTTACTATGAAAACAAATAAAAAGATGAGGAAACGGCAATGAATATTAATCCGGAAATAAGAGAAAAAATTGTACTTGCACTTGATGTTGATACGACAGAAGAAGCAAAAAAGCTCATAATGGAGCTGAAAGATTATGTAGGAGTATTTAAAATCGGACTTCAATTTTATACTGCAAACGGTACGGAAGTTTTTGACTTTATGAAAGAAATCGGTGCTGAGTTTTTCTTTGACGTAAAGCTTATGGATATTCCGAATACGGTAAAAAAGGCTTCAGCAAATATAATCAGGAGCGGAGCAAGCTTTTATAATCTGCATGCTCTCGGCGGAGCTGAAATGATGCGCCAATCCGCTCAAGGTGCTAATGATGCGGCAAAAGAAACAGGCAAAAAACCTCCGGTGATTCTTGCTGTGACTGTATTGACAAGTATCAGCGATGAGGTGCTGCACGATGAATTTAAGATTTCGTATAGTGCGATGGAATACGTAACAACGCTTGCAAAACTGGCTAAAGACAGCGGAATGACAGGTGTTGTTGCTTCTGCATTTGAAGCAAGAAAAATAAAAGAGGTATGCGGAAAAGATTTTAAAGTATTGTGTCCGGGAATTCGTCCGCAGTGGTCTGTAAAAGGCGACCAGAAAAGATTGGCAACGCCGTCTTTTGCAATAAAAGAAGGAGCTGATTATTTGGTTATAGGAAGAGCTGTTACTGCTGCTGAGGACAGAATCGGTGCAATGAAAAAGATTTATGAAGAAATTGAAGAGGCTTTGAAACAGGATAAGGAATAATAATGGCTAAGTTACTTTTATCAAACGGGATGATTTTTGAAGGCAATTCTATCGGTGCACAGGGCACTGCATTTGGCGAGATATGTTTTAATACCTCAATGGCCGGATATCAGGAGATTTTGACTGATCCTTCTTATGCGGAGCAGGTTATTGTAATGACTTATCCCGAGATTGGGAATTATGGTATAAACCCTGATGATTTTGAATCCGATAAGGTCAGTGCACGAGGATTTGTAATAAAAAATTATTGTGAGCATGAGAGCCATTATAAAAGTTCAACAAGCTTGTCAGATTATCTCAAAAAGAACAGCATAGTTGCAATTTCGAATGTAGATACCAGATATTTAACAACAGTGATTCGAGAGGCCGGAGCTATGAATTGTGTTATTACTACGGGAGAAATTACTGATGAGATAAGAGAAAATTTGAAGAACTATTCCATGAGCAAAGATGTTGCGCTGAATGTTTCCAGACGTCAGACCGATGTATTTAAAAATAGCGGTGTGAAGCTTGCTGTGATAGATGTTGGAATAAAGAAAAGCATACTGGAAAATTTTAGGAATCTCGGATGTGATTTGACTGTATTCCCCGGTTTTGTTTCAGCAAAGGAAATATTGCACGGGAATTTTGATGCGGTTTTGATTTCGAACGGGCCGGGAGATCCGCAGGATGCGGTGAAAACAATAAATACGGTTAAAAACCTGCTCGGGAAAATTCCGATGTACGGTATATGCCTTGGTTATCAAATTTTAAGTATAGTGCTGGGTGCAAAAACTTATAAGCTTAAATACGGTCATCGTGGAGCAAATCATCCCGTAATAAATCTGGAGACAAATAAAGTTCTCATTACCTCTCAAAATCACGGGTATGCAACCGATGCGAATACACTGCCGGAGAATGCGATTGCGACTTATAAAAATTTGAATGACGGGACATTGGAGGGATTCAGGTGCCCCAGTTACCATATTGAAGCTGTGCAATTCCATCCGGAAGCCGCACCGGGGCCGTCTGACGCAAATCTTATTATACGGGGATGGGTCGAAACAATTAAAAAGAACAAAAAATCAGGATTTACTTCGCTGCTGCAAAGAATGATAAGAAAATCCTCTCATTAATGGAAAAGGGAAATTAATTATGCCAAAGAATGAATCAATAAAAAATGTTTTAGTTATCGGCTCAGGCCCTATAGTAATCGGTCAGGCTGCGGAATTTGATTATGCAGGGGTGCAGGCATGCCGTGCTTTAAGAGAAGAAGGTGTCAGGGTAATTCTTGTTAATTCCAATCCTGCTACAATAATGACGGATGAAAATATAGCGGATAAAGTTTATATAGAGCCGCTCACAATTGAGGCATTTGAATATATTATTAATAAAGAGCGTCCTGACGGATTGATAGCTTCTCTGGGCGGGCAGACGGGCTTAAACCTTGCAATGAGTCTGCATGAAAAAGGTATTTTGAGAAAATACAATGTAAAACTGCTTGGTACATCGATTGATGCAATCAATAACGCAGAGGACAGAGAGCTTTTTAAAGAATTAATGCTCAAAATAGGGGAGCCGGTTCCTGAAAGTATTACGGTTTCTACATTAGAAGAGGCTAAAAAATTTGCGGATAAAATAGGTTTTCCCCTGATAATTCGTCCTGCCTTTACCCTTGGAGGTTCCGGCGGAGGAATTGCATCTAATCCTCAGGAATTTGAAGAGATTGTGCATTCAGGTTTGTTAAGAAGTCCTATTTCTCAGGTGCTTGTGGAAAAAAGTATTGCCGGATATAAAGAGATTGAATATGAGGTTATGCGTGATGCTAATGATACCTGCATTGCAATTTGCAACATGGAAAATATTGACCCCATAGGCATTCACACCGGTGACAGCTTTGTTGTTGCTCCGTCGCAAACGCTTACTAATAAAGAATACCAGATGTTGCGTACCTCTGCTTTAAAAATTATTAAAGCATTAAAAATAGAAGGCGGATGTAATGTCCAGTATGCACTCGATACAAAAAGCAATAAGTATTATGTAATTGAGGTTAATCCCCGGGTGAGCCGTTCATCAGCACTCGCTTCAAAGGCCACGGGCTATCCGATTGCAAAGGTTACAACGAAGATAGCAATGGGCTATTTCCTCCATGAAATTCCTAACGCAATCACTCATAAAACAGTTGCGGCATTTGAACCTGCGCTGGATTATGTTGTGACAAAGATTCCCAAATGGCCGTTTGACAAATTTGCTCAGGGCGACAGACTTCTGGGAACAAA
Source organism: uncultured bacterium (assembly GCA_949284155.1). GTDB lineage: Bacteria > Cyanobacteriota > Vampirovibrionia > Gastranaerophilales > Gastranaerophilaceae > Spyradomonas. The sequence goes on from CASDVD010000079.1 coordinate 18,911, forward strand.
AATGAAAGCAACCGGCGAGGTAATGGCGATTGGCAGAACTTTTGAAAGTTCGTTCAAAAAAGCTGTAACGTCCATGGAGGATAAAAATACCGGACTTGTGCGCAGAAAATATATGCAGCTGAGTGATGATGAACTAAAGGCGCTTTTGCATGTTCAGGATGACAGACGGATTTTTCGTGTTGCAGAAGCATTGACCCGCAGGATAAGCGTTGATGAGATAAATCAGATTACTAAAATAGACAAGTGGTTTATATATAAAATTAAAGGTCTTGTCGATTTTGAGCAAAGACTGAAAGGAGAGATTCTTACTCCGGAATTGTATCTTGAAGCAAAAGAGAAAGGTTTTTTGGACTCTGAAATTGCTATATTTTCCAAAAAGCATTTGAGTGAAGTTGAGAAAATAAAGCACGATGCACAAATAACAGCTTCGTTTAAAATTGTAGATACTTGTGCAGCGGAATTTCAGGCGTACACGCCGTATTATTATTCCGCTTACAATGAGTTTGATGAAAACAAAGTCGATGAAAGCAAAAAATCCATACTTATACTCGGTTCAGGTTCAATTCGAATAGGTCAGGGCATAGAATTTGATTATTGCTCTGTGCATGCGGCATGGGGTGTTCGGGAAAACGGTTATCAATCTTTGATTGTAAATTCAAATCCTGAGACATTGTCTACTGATTTTGATGTTGCTGACAAATTGTATTTTGAGCCGATGAATATTGAAAATATAATGAACATTGTGAATTCTGAAAAGCCTTATGGTGTTATGGTGCAATTTGGCGGTCAGACGGCAATAAATCTTGCCGGAAAACTGCATGAGCGTGGCGTGAACATAATCGGAACATCTATAGAGTCTATAAATGCCGCAGAAGACAGAAAACTGTTTGAAAAATTATTGCGTGATTTGAATATTCCCCAGCCTCAGGGCCGTGCAGTGAGAAAAGTTGCCGATGCAATTAAAGCTTATGAAGAATTGGGGTTCCCTCTGCTCGTGCGTCCTTCTTATGTAATCGGCGGAAGAGGAATGCAGGTTGTATACAATGCAGATGAGCTGTTAACTTATTTCAATTCCGCATTGAAGTTTTCGGATGAACATCCTGTGTTGATTGACCAGTATATAGAAGGAAAAGAACTGGAACTCGACGCTGTTTCTGACGGTGAAAATGTTTTAATCCCGGGGATTACAGAACATATTGAGCGTGCGGGTGTGCATTCCGGTGACAGTATGGCGATTTATCCTACGCAAACTGTTTCCGAGAATGTGAAAAACCAGCTTGTTGAATATTGCGGAAAAATTGCACGGGCGCTTAAAGTCAAGGGATTAATGAATATTCAATTTGTCATAAAAGATGAAAAAGCATATGTAATTGAAGTCAATCCCAGAGCCTCCCGCACCGTGCCGATTATGTCCAAGGTAACAAATATTCCGATGGTTGAAATCGGTATTAATGCTTGTCTTGGAAAATCAATTACAGAACAGGGCTATACCCCCGGGCTTGTGAAAAAGACTTCTTTAGTGTGTGTTAAAGTTCCGGTATTTTCTTTCCAGAAACTCAATCGTATAGACCCGGCGCTTGCACCGGAGATGAAATCAACAGGTGAAGTTCTCGGCGTGGACAGGACTTTCGATAATGCTTTGCTAAAAGGCTTTTTGGCCGCCGGATATACCTTCCCTGACAGAAGAGGCGATGTTATGCTTTCTTTGAATGATAATACAAAACATGAAGGTGTTGAGATTGGTCGTTCATTGACTGATTTAGGGTTCAGGATTGTGGCGACTACGGGTACTCACAAATACCTTAAAGAACGTGGCATTAACTCTAAAGAAATTCAGAATTTTGATATGGAAAAAATGCAGGAGCACATGAAAAAAGGACAGCTCTGCTTTATTATCAATACTCCTACCACTAACGCAAATTCTGCCCGTGTTGGTTCGGAAAACAGAGGATTTTTGATTAGAACAATTGCTGAAATGTATTCTACTCCGTGTTTTACCTCGCCTGATACAGCCAATGCTTATTTGCGGGCTCTTAAATACTTTGTCACAAAACCCAAAATGACCTATGACAGCATAGAAAAATACCGTGTACCTGCAGAAAATGAAAAAGAATTGCAGTTATTGTGAGGGTAAATTTTTATCCTGTTGTACAATTTTCAAAAGAAAATTAGAATAATATGCTATAATTTTTATTAATATTTTATCCGATAAGGAGTATCAATGAGTAATTCTGAAAATCTTATATATTTTGTAGACGTAACGAACAGAGACGGTGTGCAAACTTCCCGTCTGGGTCTTGCAAAACTGCAAAAAACTATCATAAATTTAATGCTGGATGATATGGGAATTTCACAGTCAGAATTTGGCTTTCCGACTACACGCCATGAGTTGAATTACTTGAACGGAAATTTGCAGCTGGTGGACAGAGGCGTTATTACAAGAACAAAACTCTCCGGCTGGATGCGTGCCATGGCGCAGGATGTATTCGAGTCTTTTCAGAATGTACCAAGATTAAATTATTGCAATCTTTCTCAGTCTACTTCAGACCAAATGATAAACGGCAAATATCAGGGAAAAAAGAATCGTGATGATATATTGAAAATGACAGTCGAGGCTGTTGAAGCTGCTGTAACCTGCGGTGCTTCCATCATTGGTGTTAACGCTGAAGATGCTTCAAGAAGTGATTTGGACTTTTTAATCAAATTCGCAAAAGAAACAAAAGCCGCAGGCGCAAAACGTTTTCGTTATTGCGATACTCTGGGTTACGACGACCCTCAGACTGCTTATGAAAGAATCTATAAAATTGCAAAAGAAACCGGCATGGATATGGAAATGCATTTTCATAATGATCTTGGTATGGCAACAGGCTGCTCTGTGCTCGGTGCAAAAGCAGCAATTGATGCAGGAGTAAATGCATATATCAACACTGCTATTAATGGTATGGGTGAACGTGCCGGAAATGCGGATTTAGTTTCTTGTCTTCTTGCCGTCAAAAAATCCAGCGGTTTTGCAGATAAGTATAATATAGACCCTAATATTGATATCTCTAAGGCATGGAAGCTTGCAAAATATACTTCATACGCTTTCGGTGTACCAATACCGATAAATCAGCCTGCTGTCGGCAAAAATGCATTTGCACATGAATCCGGTATTCATGCGGACGGTGCGTTGAAGGACAGAAGAAACTATGAACTTTATGATTTTGAAGAATTGGGACGGGGCGAGCCTGAAATCGTTGAGACCGGCAGGATGATTACTGTCGGAGAATACGGCGGTATTAAAGGTTTTAGAAATGTGTTTAAAAATTTGGAGCTCGAGTTTCATGATGAAGACGAAGCCAGAAATATTCTTGAACTCTGCCGCTATGCAAATGTTCATACTCAGCTGCCTTTGACGGACAGTGAATTGAAGTTTATATACTTTTATCCTGATATCGCCGCAAAAGTCATGACCGTTACGCCTTACTATATCCCTACCGGAGAGTTGAAAAAACGGATTGAATCAAGCGAAAAGACTATGCCGGGTGCTATTATTTAATCTTAACTATCTTTATTAAGGA
>CASDVD010000080.1 GCA_949284155.1 uncultured bacterium
AACAGCCGGCTCAGGTTCTTTGGGCAGAGTTTTTTCCATTTGTTCATACATCTGTTTAGCAAAACCAAAGCTGGTTTGAGGATTAGAAGCAATTTGTCTTCCCATTTCAGTAAATATATGTGATTTAAAAGTATCCATATATTTATTTTCCTGACCAAAAATGCCGCTTTCTTTATCGACAGTTTTATCCATCAGCATAAGCATTTTTGTAACAAAAATAGCCTCAAATTCCTGAGTAACTTTTTTCAACTGAGAATGTTTATTCCGGTCGAGTTTAATCCTGCCGAGTGTCTGGGCGCTGTCATTAACTATATCCGGTGATAATGTAGTATTTGAAATCATTGCCTTTATACTTCCTTAGATAATTTCTATATCCGCCTGTAAACTTCCTGCCTCTTTTAATGCCTGCATAATCGAAATCAAATCGACCGGTGTAACTCCGATTGCATTGAGCGCCCTGACCAAATCGTTCAATGTACTGTTAGGCTTCATCGTAACAAGGCTGCCCGAGGCTTTATTTACGCTGACCGTACTGTTAGCAACTCCGGCTGTTTGCCCGCCGGAAAGCATTTCCGGCTGAGAAACCGCATTATTTGTCTGAACGGTAACAGTAATGCTTCCGTGCGCAACCGCTGCCGGCAAAAGTTTTACCTCACTGCCTATTACAACCGTTCCCGTCCGCTCGTTAACTACAACTCTTGCACGGTCTTTGGTTGCATCTACTGTCATATTTTCCAAAATTGATAAAAATGCAATTCTGTTATCCAGATATTTTGACGGAATACTTACCTTTATGCTCGTACCGTCAATGGCTTTGGCATAAGTAACATTTCTGCTGATTTTTTCAGCAATTCTGTTTGCCATGGTGTAATCTGTTTTGTCCAAAGAAAGAGTAAGACTGTCTGCATCGCCAATCTGTGTACAGATATCTCTTTCAACTATACCTCCGTTGGGAATACGGCCTGTTGTAGTAATAGAAGTTCTGACGCTTGAACCGTTAGATTCTTTTGACACACCGCCGACAGACAAAGGCCCCTGACCTACTGCAACAATTTCACCATTCGGTGCTCTCAACTGTGTTTGAACAAGAACCCCGCCTTCAAGACTCTTTGCATCAGCAAGCGTACTCACCGTCAAGTCAATTGTATCGCCGTTTTTTGCAAAAGGAGGCACTTTTGCCGTAACCATAACAGCAGCTGAAGAGCCCTTTTGTATATAGTTAGATTGTTGAATAACAGTACCGAGGTTTTGCAAAAGCATCTGGTTTGTAATCTGCGTAGAACGTGAATTGTCTCCTGTTCCCGGCAGACCGACAACTATACCGTATCCTACCAGCTGGTTTTCACGAACACCTTTCACATGGGCAATATCCTTAATCCTCACAGGCACTGCAAAGACACCTGTTTGTGAAACAAACATTGCTGTTATCAAAGTGCATATTGTTATTAAATTTAGTAACTTTTTCATTTCTTTTATCCCGTATTGTCTTGTTGCGTCCAATATTAGAACAAGTATCTTATGAATCTGTTTATGATACCTTCGTTTCCTGCTCTGGAAATTGAACCTTTTCCGGCCAGTGCAAATTGAAGGTTAGCAACATTTCTGGAGTTTACCTGACCTGCATCATTTATCCAGCGGGGGTCAACAACTCCGGAAACTAAAAGATCCATTCTCTCATTTGCATTAACCAGTGTTTTCTTACCCTGCACCATAAGATTTCCGTTCGGCAAAAGCTGTACTACCTGTACGGTTACAGAATCATTAACCGCAAGCTGTCTTGAATTTTGTGTTGCACTGTCAACCGTATTTGAACCGCCAAAGCTGTTAAACTGGTTGTTAAGAGGAACACCCGGAAGAATTTTATTTATAAATCCGGTAAAGTTATCTACCGTATTGGAACTTCTTTCGGCTCCGTAGTTTAATTGGTCGGTAAAACGTATACTTTCATTCAAAATTATAGTAACCAAATCACCGACTGAACGTGCTCTCACACTGCCGTATAAAGACTTTGGTTCAGCAGCATAGAAAGACTGGGAAGCACCCAGAACAAACAATGATTCAGCCTGTGCCGCCTGTATCAGTGATGCTGCAGCTATCAATACCAATAAACCTTTTCCCCATTTTTTCATATTTATATTTCCTTTTAATTCTTCCGACTCAGATTTCGACTTGTACCCTGTTTTCACCAACTACCGTACCAGTATAAATTTTATTGTAGTTTTTATTTTTTACCTGTATCGTATCGCCTATGCGGCCTTGAGAAAGAGCTATTCCTTCGACCATGATTGACAAATCCTCGCCTGATTTGAAATTTACGGATACGATTGCATTTCTAACCACGTCCGGCCTTGAAACAGTATACTTTTTGGTTATAATCTCTGAAGGATAAAACATTTTTCTTGCAATTAAGCCTCCGGACAAATCCTCCGGCGTCAATACGTCATCAATATTCCCGGTAATGTCGACTTTCTTCATCTCAATTGAACGCATACTTATAGCTTTATCCCGTGCTATCACTTCTTTCGCCACGGGAACATTTTTGAATACCTGAACAGATACCGCAGCGTGAAGAACTCTTACGGGTTTTTTATTTACCATAATGGTAATTTTTTTAAACTCTTTCGGATTGAGTTTTTTAGAGTTAGAGGCGACACTGAGTGACACCTTGCCATCAGGAACCGTAATACTTTCAACCGGAAGATTTGAAACACCGACTATTACTTCATCGGGTTTATAAACCGCCAAGTCGGACTTTACCTCATCGGCAATCAATATTTTTATTACATCAGCACTCAACGTTCTGGCATCAACGCTTATGCCTGATGTCAAAATTAAAGTTGTTAAAATTGTGCTAAATATTTTTTTCATTATTGAACCATTTGATTAGTTTGTTGAAGAATATCGGAAGAAGCTGTGATAATTTTTGAATTAGCTTCAAAAGCTCTTTCCGCCTTAATCAGGTTAATCATCTCATCCACCAGCTGAACATTAGATGATTCCAAAAATCCCTGCTGGATAGTTCCGTAGCCGTCCTGTGCAGGAGTACCTATTACCGGAGTACCGGAAGCCGGAGTCTCTACATAAAGGTTATGCCCGATTGAAAGAAGACCTGACGGGTTCTGGAATTTTACAAGCTGCAGCTGCCCTACAACGTTCTGGTTATTATCATTACCGATTTTTACGGAAACATTTCCGTCCGGAGTAATGTTTATTTCAGTAGCGTTCTGAGGAATAGTAATCTGAGGCTGAACCAAAAAACCGTCTGAGGTACAAACCTGGCCTACCGCATCAACTTTAAAAGAGCCGTCACGTGTATATGCAAGAGTACCGTCCGGCCTGATAATTTGTACAAAACCTTCACCTTCGATAGCAATATCCAAAGGTCTGTCGGTTGCCTGCATCGGGCCGTTTGTAAATACTCTGGTCGTAGCTGCCGTTTTCACACCGAGTCCGACCTCAACACCGACCGGCTGATATACACCCTGATTTAACATTGCACCCGGAGTTCTTTGCGCCTGTGAAAGCAAATCCTGAAACTCGGCACGGACTTTTTTATATCCCGTTGTATTTACGTTAGCAATATTATTAGCCACAACATCAAGATTCAGCTGCTGTGCTATCATACCTGTTGCTGATGTTGTAAGTGCTCTTAACATTATTTTCCTCCTCTTTATTCAGGGTTCTTCACCCTCTCAGATTTAGCCTCTCAGCCTTCCCACATTTATTGCGGCCGAAATATGGCTTGCTTTTTCTTTTATAAATTTACTCAGTGTTTCATAATTTCTTGAAACATTGATAGAATTTATCATTTCGTTAACTACATTTGTATTAGAGAGCTCTATGGCACCCTGTTCTATAACGAATTTTTCTGACGGAAGTTCAGGGTTTAATTCAGTATCTTTAGGAATATATTTCGCTTTTCCCAGAGAAATCATATCTTCCTTGTTTGAAAAATCCCAGACCCCTATTCTTTGAAGATTAGTATTTCCGTTCCCGCCGTCTCTTACAATACTAATCAGACCATCCTCATTAATAGTCAAATCTTTTGGCGTTGTTATACCCAACGCTCTGATATTTAATTGTATGGGCCGGTTTTCAACATCAAGAACATAGCATCCTTCCGAATCAACAAGAAGATTTTGGGAATTTATCATGAATGTGCCGTTTCTTGTGTATGCAATATTGCCGTCTCTGTCCTGAACTTTAAAAAACCCGTCGCCCTGGATTGCCAAATCAAGAGGAACTCCGGTTTTAGAAATGGTTCCTTGCAAAAATTCATGAACCAGTTTATGTGTTTGAGAGCCCATACTTATTCTGCCTATATCCTCCGAGTTGCGATATTTGTAATCATTAGGAGTTTGAGATTCCGTAAGCATTGCATTATAAACACTTTTAAAAGTCAGGGCTTCTTTTTTATAACCTGTAGTGTTTACGTTCGCAAGGTTATGAGCCAGTACATCCTGTGCATCTATCAGGCTCATCATACCTTTAGCAGCTATTTCCATACCTCTGGATATCAATTCTGACCTCCTGACTTAAACTTTTCATAATGCGCAAGCACACTTTTTACATAATTTTGGGTTTCTTCATACGGAGGAATACCGCCGTATCTTTGAACAGCTCCGGGGCCTGCATTATAAGCAGCCAAGGCAAGTGCTTTGTTACCGTTGAAACGGTCCAACAGACCTTTAAGGTATTTTGTTCCGCCCATTATATTTTCTTCCGGATTAAATGCATTCATAACGCCCATAGAATTTGCTGTTTCCGGCATCAGCTGCATCAATCCCATTGCACCGCAATGAGACATTACTTCGGGTTGAAAACCGGATTCCTGCTTAATTACCGCTTTAACAAAAGCTGAATCCAAATCGTTCTTCGCAGCATATGCTTCAACAAGATTGTCTATATCTTCCCTGTTGACAGGGCCGCTGTTGGAGGAAGAATATATCTTATCAGCAAATTGGGTATTCATATTAGGGGGATTTTTAATCTCATTTTTTTGTGAAATTTTAGCATCAAGAAGAGATTGAAACTCATTATTTTCATCAATTCCGGCAGCTTTATTGAGCATATTGAATTTGTACTCAATATCCTGTATTCGTCTTAGAGTTATGTCTAAGCTGGAAATATGCATTTTATTCCGGTACCTCTTTTCCCAAGCCGATAATTCTCGACCATTCACTTAATGATAAAATACTATATATAGATGATTTATCTCATCCATCTTGTGATTGAATTTCCTACAACTAAATATTGACCACATGGTCAATATTGCTATCAAAAAATGCCGGCCCGCTGTATCCGACCCGTGTATACAACTGTATAATGCGGATTAGCGGATAAAAAAGTTCCCGTGTTATGTGTAATAAAATAATTTATTTCGCAAAATCTTTACAATTCTTAACCATAATTAAATCACATGTAAACATGCACAGTCACATGGTTTTCATGTTCTAAAATGAGGCAAAGCCATGCAATAACTGGAACAGGAGATGA
>CASDVD010000081.1 GCA_949284155.1 uncultured bacterium
CTGGTATTCGGAATTGGCCCTATATCGGGTATGGGTGTAATAGGGCTTGCTATAGCGGCGTTTGTTGTCAGAACATTGATGGGCTTAATTTTACTTTTATATTGCGTTAAATTAATCAGATTAAAAAATCTTTTTGATAAGCCTTTTATTAAACAATTACTAAAAATCGGCACTCCGATAGGACTTGCAATGCTTCTCGAGTTTTTAGGGTTCAATATTATAACAATACTTGTCGGAAAAGAAGCAGGCATATTGGCAGCAACGCACAACATAATTGTCACCATAACATCTTCCGCATATATGGTGCCTTTATCTATATCCAGTGCAATTGCAATAAAAGTAGGTTTTTACAACGGAGCAAAAATCTTTCCTGAAATTAAAAGATATTCAATCGCCGGTACAATGCTCTCTGTCGGATTTATGGGTTTATGCGCATTAATCCTGTCACTGTATCCTCTACAAATTTTTGAAGTATTTTCACATAATGAACAAATGCTAAAAATCGGAATACCAATCCTTCATATTGCCTCTTTATATTTAATGTTTGACGGATTTCAAGTATGCCTGAGCGGAATATTAAAGGGGCTCAAGATGACTAAAACAGCTTCAATTTCAGTTATTGCAGGATATTGGCTTTTTGGACTTCCGTTCGGATTTGTTCTTGCATACCATTACAAAATGTCTTTATTAGGCTTCTGGATAGGGCTTGCGACTTCATTTCTGTTCTTAAGCGCAATAATGACAACAATTATTGCAATAAAATTCAAAGCACTATCAAGAAAATACAAAAAATCTTTAAATTAGAGAACAATTCCGTATTTTACCAGCCCGATTTACATTTGTTTACATTCGTTTTTTTAATAATTATAGTAATTCGATAGTGTTTGGACTATACTTTTTTTGAACATGTAAAAAAGAAAAAGAGAAAAGGAAAGAAAAAACATGGTAGATGTTAAAAGAATTGAAATTCCTGTTGGAGACAAAACAGTTACAATTGAAACAGGAAAGTATGCCAAATCAGCGAGCGGTTCGGTAGTAGTCAGATGCGGAGACACAATGTTACTGGTTCATGCTGTTGTAAGCCCTGAACCAAGAGTCGGAATAGACTTTTTCCCTTTATTAATTGATTATGAAGAAAGAATGTCAGCTGTCGGACGAATACCCGGCGGATATAACAGAAGTGAAGGAAAGGCTTCGGATAAAGCTATTTTAATTTCAAGATTAATAGACAGACCAATCAGACCATTATTCCCTAAAGGATACAGAAACGATGTTCAAATCGTTTCTCAACTGGTAAGTTTAGATGAAAATTATCAGCCTGATACATTGGCAATGCTCGGTTCATCAGCAGCTTTAATGCTAACCGGTGCACCTTTTGAGGGCCCTATCGGTGCTGTCAGAGTTTCAAGATTGGACGGACAATTTATTGCTAACCCGTCATACGTTCAAGCTGAAAAATCAGATATGGATATTGTTGTTGCCGGAACGCATGATTCGGTAATTATGGTTGAAGCCGGCTTAAAATTCGTTTCTGAAGAAGATATCATGGCTGCGGTTGAATTTGCTCAAGTTGAAATAAAAAAACAAGTTGAAGCACAACTTCAATTTGCAAAAGAATGCGGCGTTGAAAGACCTGAATTTGTAAATCCTTATGATACAACCGAAATAGCTGAAACAATAAAAGAAATTGCTTTTGACCTTGTTACGGATGCTTATCATGATTTTGACAGAGATTCAAGAAAGGCAAAACTGGAACACGCTAAAGAACTGGTTAAAGAGAGATTTGATTCATATGCTGAAGACCATCCGGTAAAAGTTATGATGGCAGAAACAGGTATAGATTTCATAGCAGAAGAGTTCAAAGCTCTTGAAAAGAAAATAATGAGAGCAATGATTAGAAATGAACATGTCAGAGCGGACGGAAGAGGCTATGAAGATGTTCGTCCTATATGGTGTGAAGTAGGCGTTATCCCCAGAGCACACGGCTCAGCGGTATTTACCAGAGGACAAACACAAATCCTTTCTGTTGCAACATTAGCAGGCCCCGGAATGGCTCAAGAGCTTGACGGCGTCGATCCTCAAACTAAGAAAACATTTATGCACAAATATATTTTCCCGGGATTCTCAGTCGGTGAAGTAAAACCGTTAAGAGGGCCGGGACGACGTGAAGTAGGACACGGAAACCTTGCAGAAAGAGCCAATATACCCGCTCTGCCTTCACAAGAAGAATTCGGCTATACAATCAGGGTGACTTCTGATGTATTAGAATCAAACGGCTCAACCTCAATGGGTTCTACCTGCGGAACATCAATGGCCTTAATGAATGCCGGTGTACCGGTAAAGTGCATGATTGGCGGTGTTGCAATGGGTCTGATAAAAGGCGATGACGGAAATGACATAGTGCTGACTGACATTCAGGGTATCGAAGATTTTCTCGGCGATATGGACTTTAAAGTTACCGGTAATGATGAAGCAGTAACAGCATTGCAAATGGATATGAAAGTAAAAGGCATTTCTAACGAAACACTCAGAAGAGCACTGGAACAAGCTAAAAGAGGCAGATTGCATATACTTTCAAAAATGCGTGAAGTTATAACCGAACCGGCAAAAGAAATGTCTCCTTTTGCTCCGAGAATCTTCACAATGAAAATTGCAACAGAAGATATTGGTGCTGTTATCGGGCCTGGCGGTAAAAATATCAGAAATATAATAGATTGCTCAGGTGCGGAAATTGATATCCAAGATGACGGAACAGTTACAATCACAAGCAACGACAAAGAAGGTACGGATATTGCAATCAAAATGATTGAGGCAATCACCTTCCGGCCTGAACCAGGCATGATTCGCAGAGGGAAAGTAGTCAGAATCATTCCAATCGGAGCGTTTGTTGAATTGGCTCCGGGTAAAGACGGAATGGTGCATATTTCTCAAGTATGCAATGAAAGGATTGAAACAATAGAAGGTCATCTTTCCGTTGGCGATGAAGTTATTGTTAAGGTTATGAAAATCGATGACAAAGGACGGGTTAACCTTACAATAAAAGGAGTTACGGAAGAAGAAAAAGCTTCTGTTTAAAAAAAAAAGAGCCTTATAAAAGGCTCTTTTTTTTTAACAAATTTAAAATTATTTACTTTTTCAAGTAATTAAACTAAACTGGATATGATAGGTTAAAGAATTGGCAGGTGCAGAGTGGACAGGAAAATTACAATATCAATTTTAATTTTAATGGGATGTTTCATCTTATTTTTAGTTATTGATGCAAAAAATAAAATTGCTAAAATAAATCAGAAAAATCAAGCAGCAGCAACAGTAAGTGAAGTTGCGCAGCAGCCGGAACCGGCACAAACACCTGCACAGCCTAATGTAAATTATCATTATCCAAATACGCAACCTGTTGAAAACACCGGTTTAACGCCAACTTCAACATCGGAACAAGATGCTCTTTTTGAAGAAATAGAACCTCCGGAAAATGCTCAATCAGCTAATGAACCTCGAAAAATAGAACCCATAAATATTGAAACAAGACCTGCAAGCATACAAATTAGTGATCTTGGAGTCAACAAATTATTAAATGAATATCCTGATAATTTTAAATTCCAAGATACAAGAAATAATACCGTATACTTAGTTCCCAACAGTTTCGGAACAAAAATGCCGGAAGGCTCTTTAGGATTATTAATAAAAGTATCTCCTGAGGAAAGAATATTGTGGCAAAAAGAAATCTATAAAATAGGAAACGATCCATATACACTCACAGGAATAAAATTTGCAGGAGACAGAATAAGATTGTCACTAAGCAAATCATCAGAGGACTTGCAGCCAATTATAATGAATAAAGACGGAAATATTATGTATAATCCGCACCAAATTAAATTTTCTTCTACTTTTGCAAAACAGCCGGGAACCTATATTTTGAGAGTGCTAAATGTGCTGCAATATAAAAATAAAGACTATGTGGTTATTGCTTATATCAACAAAAATAATCCCGTAAGACCTCACTACCTGAAGGCTGAATACTATTTATATCAGGCAGAAAATAATCAATTGCAGAAAAAAGCTTATTTATTTGACTACGAAGTATTAGATGTAAGCACATATCTTCCAATGGTGTCAGTTACAAAAAATCAAGATGGAATAAGGCTTAGCACATTTAATGAACCCAAAAAAGAAAAATCTTTAACATTAAAAGATTTGGAAAAACCGGCAGCATATAGTAATACCGCTGCACCTACCTGGATACAATCCGGCATTTCATCATCTGTTTCAAATTATGTAATAACAATTAATCAATAAAATAGCCAAATAGGTACTAATAATGACTAAAAATTTGACGTATAAAAGAGTTCTGCTAAAAATTAGCGGAGAAGCACTGCTAGGCAGCCAGCAATTCGGAATAGACCAAAAGCCTGTCGAAATGATAGCAAATGAAATAAAAATTGCGCATGACATGGGCGCAGAAATAGCAGTCGTAGTAGGCGGCGGAAATATATTCCGTGGAATGAAAAACAGCGCTAAACTAGGAATGGATCAAGCCTCCGGCGACTATGTCGGGATGCTTGCTACCGTAATGAATGCAATTGCGCTTCAAAGCGCATTGAGGAAACTAAATGTTTCATGCCGTGTCCAATCAGCAATAGATATGGACAAAATAGCGGAACCGTACATTCGATTTAAGGCTATACGCCACCTTGAAAAAAACAGAGTAGTAATTTTTGCTGCAGGTACAGGAAATCCGTTTTTTACAACTGACACAGCCGCAGCACTGAGAGCCTCTGAAATAGATGCTCAGGTTATGCTAATGGCTAAAAATGGTGTTGACGGAGTTTATTCAGACGACCCAAGAGTCAATCCGGAGGCAAAAAAATATGACAAAATAACTTATGATGATATAATTGTTAAAGGTTTAAAAGTAATGGATACTGCATCATGTGCATTATGCAAACAAAACAAAATCCCGATAATTGTTTTTGATTTTGCAGCGCAGGGAAGTATTGCAAAACTTTTAAACGGAGAGACTTTAGGTACTTTTGTAGGAGAATAAATATGTCAGTTGAAGAAATGCTTGTTAACGGTGAAGAAAAAATGGAAAAAGCCGTTAATTCATTAAAAAAAGAGTTTGCAGGTGTTCGCACGGGCAGAGCGAATCCCCTGATATTAGATAAGGTAGTAGTGGACTATTATGGAGTACCTACACCGCTGAGACAGATTTCGCAAGTTTCTGTGCAAGACGGTCAAACTCTTGTTATAGCCCCTTACGACAAATCAATTTTAAAAGAAATTGAAAAGGCAATGATTAAAGCTGAATTAGGCATAACCCCAAACAGCGATGGCATTGTTATTCGCTTAACATTCCCGCCGCTGACAGAAGAAAGAAGAAAAGAAATATCTAAAGATGTAAAAAAAATGGGTGAAGAAGCTAAAGTCGCCATAAGAAACATAAGAAGAGATATGACTGACGAGCTCAAAAAAATAGAAAAAGCCGATAATCTCCCTGAAGATGCAGTTAAGGACAATCAAGATGAAATCCAAAAATTAACTGATAAATATATTAAAATAATTGATACTGTTACTTCAGAAAAAGAAAAAGAGGTTTTAACGGTTTAGTGAGCTTTATAGACCTTTTAAACAAAAATAAACTTCGCATAATTACAGGCATAATTATAGGTTTAATTGTATTGTTTACCGTATTTACGGGCGGATTTTTGTTAATGCTGCTTGTAATGTACGTAGTCTACGCAGGTTCAAAAGAATATGTAGCAATACTAAAGAACAAGGGATTTCAGCCGTTTTTACGGCTGATAATTGCTGTGGATTTTTGTTTTGTTGTATTAACAACGCTGCAAAGATTTGATTTAGTTCCGCTAATCCTGACATTCGGAACAATTGCCGCATTTATGGCTGTATTATTCAAAGGACGTCAACCATATATAGCAAATGTAGCAACCACAGTATTAGGATTTTTATATGGCGGATGGCTGCCATGCTATTTGATTTTAATACGCCAGCTTGAAATGAATTCACTGGGGTTGATAACTATAAAATTAAACCCGGGTTTAGGATTTATATTCTTATTGTTCTTTACAATATTACTAACGGATGTCGGAGCGTTTTTCTTTGGCTCACGTTTTGGGAAAACGCCATTAGCGCCTATTATTAGCCCTAAAAAGACGATAGAAGGAGCTATAGGCGGGACTTTATGCGGAGTATTTGTATCTTTGCTTATTGGTTACTTTTTACATTTGCACTGGTATCAATCGTTAATTGCAGGCTTATTGATTACAATATTTGCACAAATAGGTGATTTGGCAGAATCTTTAATAAAACGTGATGCGGGTGTGAAAGATTCAGGCAATTCCTTACCCGGTCATGGAGGCTTTTTAGACAGAGCTGACAGCTACTTGTTCAGCACACCTGTTGCATATTTTTATTTCAAATATTTTGTAATTGATAATCAGCTGGCAATGGATTTAATAAATTTTGCAAGAAAGGCGGGACATGTCGTCGGACTGCTCTAATTTGAAAGTCTTTTTAGAGCAGATTGGCTCTTATGACTCGGAACTTGTTAAAACAGCTCTAACACATCCTTCATTTACGTCAGACAATAATTTGCCATATGAGCAATGCTATGAAAGACTTGAATTTTTAGGTGATGCAGTACTTAAATTATTAGCAAGCGAATATTTGTATCACAAATTTCCGGATTACAATGAAGGGAAAATGTCAGAAATAAGATCGTTTATTGTCAGCGATGAAACCCTTTCCGGGATTGCAACTAAAGCAGGCATAACAGAAGAAATAAAAGTTTCACATAACGACAAAACAATTAAGAAGCTTGAATCAGTATCAGCGTGTGCATTAGAAGCTATTTTCGGGGCTTTATACCTGAGCGGAAAAATAAAAGAACTTAAAAAATTTTTTGACTACAATTTTTCACAACTAATAGAAGAAATAGAAAACAAAACACTAAACCCTAAAGCAGCACTACAAGAATACACACAAAAAAATACTAAAAATCTGCCTGTATACAAAATTCTCAAAGAGGCCGGCGCATCACATAAGAAAATATTTGAAGCAGGTGTCTTTTACCAATCACAAGAATTAGGCAGGGGAAAAGGGAAGACAAAAAAAGCAGCAGAACAAAATGCAGCCTTAGAGGCATGTAAAAAATTGGGAATAATTGAGGAGCATACAGATAAAAATGAATGATACCTACAAGAAAAAAACTATTATTTCACCATCAATATTGTCCGCAGACTTTGCAAATCTTCAGCGTGACGTCGAAATACTCAGGGATTCAGGAGCTGACTGGATTCATGTGGATGTAATGGACGGACATTTTGTTCCGAATATTACAATAGGAGCACCTGTGGTAAAGGCAATCAAGCCTTACGCACAAATACCGCTGGATGTGCATTTAATGATAGAAAATCCGCAAAATTACATTGAAAGCTTTATTGACGCAGGAGCTGACATACTAACTTTCCATTATGAAGCAACGAAAGATTTAACAGAGGATGTAATAGGGCACATAAAATCACAGGATATATTGGTTGGGCTGTCTATAAAGCCTAAAACACCGGTACAAGAAATTTTAAAGTATCTTTTGATGGTTGATATGGTCTTAATAATGACAGTGGAGCCGGGGTTTGGAGGTCAGGCCTTCTTGCAGGAATGCGCAGAAAAAATACCTGTAATAAGACAAAATGCACCGGAAAATCTAATCATTCAGGTCGACGGAGGAATAAACAGAGATACCTCTCAAATATGCAAAGAATTGGGAGCAGATTCACTGGTCGCAGGCTCTTATATATTTAAATCAGACGATATAGAAGAAGCAATTAAATCATTAAGAAATTAATCAAACTTCAAACAGCCCAAACAGTCTGGA
>CASDVD010000082.1 GCA_949284155.1 uncultured bacterium
AAAATAAAAAACACAAAAGATGCGCTCAGAGCGATGCTGGAGTTTGGCTCGCACAGATTTCCGCCTGAACTTTTATACAAATTTGTTAACATGTTTAAATATAATGATTTGAATACATTTGATGATATGGTGAGATAATGAAAGCAACTGTTGTCGGAGGTGGATTAGCCGGTTGTGAAGCGGCTTTGCAGCTGGCAAAAAGAGGTATAGACGTTGACCTGTATGAAATGCGTCCTGAAAAAATGACCGGAGCACACACAGGCGAAAAACTTGCAGAATTTGTTTGCAGCAACAGCCTGGGCTCTTTTGATACCGGCGTTGCCAGCGGTTTATTAAAAAAAGAAATGAGAATGCTCGGCTCATATTTAATAGAAACAGCCTTTTCAACCCAAGTACCGGCAGGTTCAGCACTGGCAATTGACAGAACTGCTTTTAGCGAAAAAATTACGCAGCTTATTGATGAAAATCCTAAAATCAATTTAATAAGAAAAGAACTTACTCAAATACCGGATGGCCCTGCTATCATAGCTTCCGGCCCGCTGACCTCTGATGAGTTGGCGCAGAATATAAAAGAATTTGCGGGTGAAGAACATCTGCATTTTTTTGATGCTATTGCACCTATAGTAGAAAAAGAATCAATCGATTTTTCAAAAGCATTCTATGCCAGCAGATATGATAAAGGAGAAGCTTCTTATATAAATTGCCCGATGAACAAACAGGAATATGAAAAGTTCTATGATATTTTGATAAATGCACCGAGAATTGAACTGAAAGAATTTGAAAAAAATGCAAAGTTTTTTGAATCCTGTCTTCCCGTTGAAGTACTTGCCTCCAGAGGAGTCGACACATTACGATACGGGCCTTTAAAACCTGTAGGACTTGTTGATAAAAGAACCGGCACGGAAAATTATGCGGTTGTACAACTCAGACAGGACAATCTATCCGCATCTTTGTATAATCTTGTCGGTTTTCAAACAAATTTAAAATGGGGCGCACAAAAAGAGCTTCTACATTCTATTCCCGGGCTTGAAAATGCAAATATTGTCCGTTACGGAGTGATGCACCGCAATACTTTTATAAACAGCCCGAAACTTTTGAACAAGTTTCTTCAATGCAAAAAGAAAAATGATTTGTTCTTCGCAGGCCAGATTACAGGAACGGAGGGTTATACAGAATCAATCGCTACAGGAATGTATGCCGGCATAAATCTGGCGAATTATTTAAACGGAGAAAATTTTATAGACCTCTCAGATTTAACCATGCTGGGTGCACTAACTTCATATATTTCATATGAAGGGCACAAACATTTTCAGCCGGTAAATTCAAACTGGGGAATACTTGCAAATATTGATGTTGACAAAAAAATTAAAAAGAATAAAAAATTAAAAAATGAACTTCTTGCGAATCGTTCAATTTCATATATCGAAAATTTGTTACATTAATACCCCGGCAATACACGCAGAAAGATAAGAAGCCAGTGTTCCGCAGAATAGCGCTTTGACACCGAGTTTTGCCAAATCTTTTCTTCTGTTGGGCGCCAGTTCGCCGATTCCGCCTATCTGAATTGCTATAGAGCCTAAATTTGCAAATCCGCATAATGCAAAACTTGCGATAATAACACTCTTTTCACTCAATACTTCTTTCATTGATGCCAAATCCAAATATGCTATAAACTCATTGAATACAAGTTTTGTTCCCATCAAAGATCCGACAGCACCGGCATCTTTTAAAGGCACACCCATAGGTACAGAAAAAAGAGAAAAAACAGCACCGAGAATCTCTTTCAAGGAAAGCCTGTGCAAATCAATGCCGATAAATGACAAATTCATATGAAAGACATTAGCCAAAAACATTCCGACATTTCCTAATATCCAATCAATCATCGAAATTAATGCTATTAAAGCAATAAGCATAGCGATTACGTTAATAGACACTTTCATACCGTCGCTTGCACCATGGGCAATGGCATCAATCAAATTTACATGATTTTTCTTTATTTCAACCTTCACTTCATTTTTGGTCTGAGACTCTTCAGTCTCCGGATAAACTATTTTAGATATAACAAGAGCACCCGGCGCAGCCATAATTGAAGCAGCCAACAAATATTCCGCAGGAATTCCCATCCCTATATACATTGCCATAACGCCTCCGGCAATACACGCCATACTGCCTGTCATTGAGGCCAACAACTCCGACATAGTCATACCTGAAAGGTAAGGCTTAATCATGATTTGCGCCTCAACCTGCCCCACAAAAGCACTCGCAATATTTGACAAAGACTCTGCTCCGGATACATTCATTACCCGATACATTATTTTAGCAAAAAATGCCACTACCCTTTGCATAATTCCGTAATAATACAATATATTCACAAGTATAAGAATAAAAATAATCGTAGGAATTAATTTAAGCGCAAATATAAACCCTGCACCGCTTCCGAATAATTCTTCCATCCTGGCCGGAGAATTCGTAAGAACGCCAAAAACAAAATCACCGCCCATATTTGAAAAATCAAGAATTTTTTGAATAAACAAGCCTATCGCATGAAAAATTTGTTTTCCTAAAGGAACTTTTAAAATAAATACAGCCAGCAGCACTTGCAAAATCAAACCGGGGATAATGGTTTTCAAAGAAATTGCCTTTCTGTTATTTGAAAAAGCAAAAGCCACTCCGAGTATTAATATAATTCCTATTACACCAACAAATCTATCCATTGCACTTCCTTAAAATCTATTACATATAAATTGTACTCAAAGCAATACTAAAATACTAAATATTTTTAAACTATATTTTCTATTTGTAACAAATTAAAAATTTTTTGCAAATCAAGGCAATTTTCATGTCTGAGAAACGTTTACTAACTTGTGAAGGTAGAAATATGCAAAATACAAGTGTGAATCCAAATATGAAATTTACACCGCCTGAGCGCATAGTAGTAGTACCGCCGCAAAGGTTTTATAGATATTCGCTGTATGACGAACTCAAACTCGGTGAAAATAAATACAACGAAATCAAATCTGCGCTGTCTAAACCCTCAAAAACAACAAAGCAGCTGAAAAGAGAAAATGTTATATCTAATATTTTTCAATTACTGTTCTTAACGGGCATCGGCTGTATCGGGTATAAAAACAGACACCTGATTATGAACCAGATAAAAAAAATACCCTATTTAAACGGCAAAAAATAGTATCCTTTCATTCATAATTGAATTATGAATACAGGAAAAAACTTATACCGGTACCTTAGACAAAAAAACAGACGAATTATGGAAAAGGACAGGTTCACAAAAAATAATACAGTAAAAATTGACGATGGAGCCTCATTTGATGACTTCAAGATTGATTTGTCCACTGATACAGTATTTACAAAAAATCCGATAAGTTCAACTTTCGAAAATGAAGATAAACCTCCTAAAAAAGGCTGGTTTGATAAAGTATATGAACTGGTTGAAACATTTATTGACCAAAATTCGGAAAATTCAGCTATTGCTAAACGACTGAAAATTATTCTTAAATCTTTCAAAATAAAAGATACTCTCGGAAGACTCAATAAAATTAATGAATCCGTTGATGAACTGGTCAGCCTAAAAGTCCCCTTCGGAGAGCAGAATAAAAGATATGAAATTCTTGCAAACAGGCTGATTCGTGCAAACCATCTTCATACCCAAATTCAAAAAGAACTGTCATAAAAAAAATAGCAAACCTGAATGGTTTGCTATTTTTTTATTTATAATTTCTGACTATTCGTATTTTTTATACAGCAGCGAAGCATTATGACCGCCAAAGCCAAAAGAATTTGTCAAAGCATATTTGACATTAGCCTTCACCGCTTTATGAGGTACATAATCTAAATTGGCAACATGCTCATCCTGATTATCAAGATTTATCGTTGGCGGAATAACACCATTATTGATAGCATCAATACAAACAATTGATTCAGCAGCACCTGTCGCACCGAGCATATGACCGTGCATAGATTTTGTAGAGCTTACTTTCAATTTTTTGTTAGTATTCAAATCGCCAAAGACTCTCGCAATAGCCTGCGATTCAGCAATATCACCGAGTCCTGTACTTGTACCGTGAGCATTTACATAATCAACATCTTCCGGTTTTATTCCAGCATCTTTCAATGCAAGTTCCATTGCCTTAGCAGCACCGGCTCCGTCCGGAGCGGGCGCAACAATATCATATGCATCAGCCGATTGACCGTATCCGACAATTTCTGCATATATTTTTGCACCTCTTGCCTTTGCATGCTCAAGTTCTTCAAGAACAAGAATTGCGGCACCTTCTGACATGATAAAACCGTCTCTGTCTTTATCATATGGTCTTGAAGCTTTTTGAGGTTCGTCATTGTGCTTTGAAAGTGTTCTGGCACTAGTAAAAGCACCTATCCCCAATCGTGTAATAACAGCCTCCGCACCGCCGGCCACAATGACATCAGCATCGTCCCACTGAATTGAGCGGAAAGCATCTCCGATAGAATGTGCAGAAGTTGCACAAGCAGTAACAATAGCCTTATTTACTCCTTTAGCGCCATGCTTAATAGAAATACGGCCTGCTCCCATATCGGCAATAATCATCGGAACAGTAAACGGACTGCATTTTGTAGGGCCTCTGTCAATAATAATATGGTGCTGTTTTTCAAAAGTATCAAAACCGCCTGCAGCAGAACCTACCACTACACCATATCTATACGGATCAACATTCTCTCCGGCCACAATTCCCGAATCAGCAATTGCTTCATCAGCAGCAACAACAGCAAATTGAGTATATCTATCCATTCTTTTTGCATCTTTAGAATCCATATACTCGCTGGGTTCAAAATTCTTAACTTCTCCGGCTATATGGACAGTATGCCCTTCCAGAGTAATATTTTCAATAGTAGATATCCCGCTTTTACCTTCTACAAGGCTTTTCCAAAATACATCTTTTCCGACTCCGAATGGAGATACAATTCCCATTCCGGTAACTACTACTCTTCTTTTGCTCATATCAATACTCTACCTTTTCATCTGCGATAAAAAATTGCGAGGAGTGCCACACTATAAAAGTAAGCCATGCTCCCCGCAAAAATTCTTTTATTCCCTTTTTCAAGGGGCCTAAGCCATAACTATGAATGAGATTCTATATAGTTAACAGCGTCTTGAACTGTTGCGATTTTTTCAGCTTCTTCGTCTGGAATTTCGCATCCGAATTCTTCTTCGAAAGCCATTACCAATTCAACTGTATCCAATGAATCTGCACCGAGATCCCCTGTGAAACTAGCTTCAGGAGTAACCAATGCTTCATCAACACTCAGCTGCTCTACAACTACTTTTTTAACTCTGTCCAGAACTGTACTCATTTTTTTGTTTCCTCATATTAAATTAACTACGTATTTTTTCAATTTTAATTATACTAGCTCAATAAAATTATGCAAATTATTTAATAATTTTATTGTTATATAGCAGGCATTTTCGAGATTTTATACAACCAGCCCGCCGTCAACACCGAGCACCTGACCGGTTACATACAAACCGTCAACGGCCAGAAATTTGACTGCTTTTGCAATATCTTCCGGCTGACCCAGTTTTTTCATTGGTATGTGCTCTGCAATTTTTTCCGTATCCAAATCTTTTGTCATATCTGTTTGAATAAAGCCAGGGGCAATTGCATTTACACGAATATTTCTTGAACCCAATTCTTTAGCCAGCGATTTGGTAAATCCTATCAAACCTGCTTTTGCTGCTGAATAATTTGCCTGCCCGGCATTGCCCATTACGCCTACAATACTGGACATATTAATGATTGCGCCTTCTCTTTGCTTCATCATTATTTTTGATACGGGATTTGTCATATAAAATGCGCTGTTTAAATTAGTATTTATAACTGCATTCCAATTTTCAGCATTCATTCTTATAAACAAACCGTCTCTGGTTATTCCTGCATTGTTAACCAATACATCAATTCTTCCGAATTCTTCATGTATCTTCGCAACATTTTCGCAACATGCTTCCTCTGATGCAACATCAAATTTGTATGCTTTTGCATTAACACCAATATCTTTTAATTCACTAACCGTCTTATTTGCAGCTTCATCATTGCCTGCATATGTCACAGCTATATCATATCCGGCTTTTGCCAGTTCAATAGCACATGCTTTTCCGATGCCTCTTGATGCACCTGTTATTATTGCAACTTTTTTCTCTGACATATCTGACTCCTTATTTTTTTTCAGGTATTTTATATTTTACACTATATTTACAATATTTTTTTGACAATATTATTTCTTTTTGGGCCTGAACATATTGCCTGCCGGTTCCTGAATTTCCGCTATTTTCAATGTAATTGATTCCGGCCTCGGCATATCTTTTTGCCTCATTCATTGGCAGCAGACAGTCAAAGTATGACTGTGTACCGGCTGTTCCGGAAAAATATTCCAAATACATACACTTTCCGTTTCTCATACCATTGATATATTTACCGCCGAGTGTTGTCTTATCTTTCGTACATGTTTTCAAATTCTTGAAAACTCTAAGTTCTTCTGCCTCTGTTCTTTTATATTCATCATAATCTGCACTGTCGCTATATGCGTATACAGGAATTGAAGCAGCTAAAAATAATAAAGTAAAAATAACCGACCTCATTAGAAATATCCTCATTAAATTATTTTATTACCGCTGGGGCACTCAAATGCGTAATGACATTGTTCAAAGACTCTTCATCAAAAATATTATACACATTTAATGATGCATCAATCTTTTTGCACAGACCTGCAAGAACTTTTCCGGGGCCGATTTCAACAATTGTATCCACTCCGGCAGCAACCATTTTTTCTATAGTTTGAGTCCAAAGAACAGACGAATATATTTGAGCAGTCATTTTTGCTTTAAATCTTATTGCTGATGTAGTAGCCTCTGCATCCACATTTGTATACACAGGAATAACGGCATC
>CASDVD010000083.1 GCA_949284155.1 uncultured bacterium
AAGATTCAAAAGGAAACCTGAAAATTAAAGAAGAAATGATGTATACAAAAAATCAGGCATTTCTTAAATTCATTAAAAAATAAAAAAATTAATTAAAATTGTCCGGCAAATAAAATATTGCCGGACAAATATTTTAAAAACCTTAGTGCCTGTGATTCGGTATTTTAATTTTAAAAATCAAAATTTATATCCTGAGCCTTTAAAATTAAATTGCATAGTTCTCTTATTGCGCCTCTTCCGCCATTTTTAGAGGACACAAATTTTGCAATTTCCAAAACCTCATCCACTGCATCAGCAGGCGCTGCAGGCAAGCCTACAACACGAAGCACGCACAAATCAGGCAAATCATCACCCATATAAGCAATTTCTTCAGGTTTTAACCCAAATTCCTTCATAAATTCTTCCAATGCAGCAATCTTATTTTTTTGCCCCTGAAAAAGTCTTGTAATCCCAAGATTTTTTGCACGATACTCAACCGTACCGTTTTGTCTTGCCGTAATTATGCAAGTCTTAAAACCGGCTCGAGCCAGCATAACAATACCCTGGCCATCTTTAGCATTAAAAGTTTTGTATTCCCGGCCATTTTCATCGAAAGTCAAAGACCCGTCCGTCAAAACACCGTCAACATCAGTAACAAGAGCTTTAATTTTAGCAGCTTTAAGAAACAAATCACTATTCATCAGGCAATTCCTTTTTTCAGCAAATCATGAATATGTACAAGCCCAATCGGATGCTTCAGGCTATCACATACAACCAAGGAAGTGATTGAATGTTTTTCCATAATATGCAAAGCTTTAGCCGCCAAATCAGACTCAAGCACTATTTTAGGATTTTGAGTCATAACATCACGTGCAGATAAATTTGCCGTTGAATCATATTTTAGTAAAGTTCTTCTAATATCTCCATCCGTCAGCACTCCGAGCATTACACCCGTATTATTAACAATAATCGCACATCCCAGCTTCTTATCAGAAATAAATTGTATAGTGTCATGAAAACTTTCGGACTCGTTAATAATAGGCAATCTATCACCCGTAATCATCAAATCGGAAACTTTATATAAAACACCTTTTCCTAAAGCTCCAGACGGATGGAACATTAAAAAATCGTCCTCCGTAAAACCACGTTTTTTAAGCAAACATATAGCAAGCGCATCACCCATTGCCAGAGTAGCAGTAGTGCTTGCTGTCGGAGCTTTGCCGAGAGGACAAGCCTCTTTATCCACTGAAATATCAATCGTAACATCACTTTTTTGTGATAGAGTGGAATTCAATTTTCCCGTCATTGCAATCATCGGCACGCCGAATCTTTCAATAAGAGGGAGCAGGTTCAAAAGTTCAGCAGTTTCGCCGCTGTTAGATATAGCAACAACAACATCCTCTCTAGTTATCAATCCGGAATCACCATGTGTACTCTCAGCAGGATGAAGAAAATAAGAAGGTGTCCCTGTAGACGACAGAGTTGCAGCAATCTTTCTCCCTATATGCCCTGATTTTCCCATGCCGGTAATAATAACACGGCCTCTACAGTTATAAAGAATATCAATAGCCTTTTCAAAATCACTATTTACACGTTCTTTAAGCTTCAATACCGATTTCGCTTCAATATCAAGGACTTCCTTTGCCAAATCAGAAATAGAACTCATTTTATTTAAAGTTTCTAGCATATAATTATCTCCCTTAAACAATTATACGATGAGAAACAACAACAAGTCCACGTAATTTAAACAAATATAAATAAAAAGCCTCCATACAGGAGGCAATAATCGGTTAGTAGTTTTGGTAGTTAGGTTATAGGTAATTTAATAGGTTACGGGTTTGTACCTTTATAAGAATGCTAAAAATTCAGAATTTACTCATTTGAGCAACTCTGTTACATTTCTCAACAATTCAACCTAAACCTCTTCAGTATCAGATTCATCTTCAACCGGATTTATGGGAAGCCAAAATCCAAAAGTTGACCCCTCGCCCGGTTTGCTCTTAACAAAAACTTTACCCTTATGATGCTTTTCAATGGTAATCTGAACCAAATGCAAACCCAAACCTGTACCTTTTACGGTATGAGTGTCATTTTCAACCCGATAAAATCTTTCAAATATCTTTTTCTGATGTTCTTCAGGAATACCAATACCCTGATCCTCAATAGAAACCTCAATATAATTTGTATCTCTTGCGATTTCGGCCCTTACCTTAATTCTTCCGTTCTCAGGAGAATATTTAATCGCATTCGAAAGTAAATTGTTTAAGGCTCTTTCTATACTGCTGCTATTTATGGGAATTTTGGGCAGGCTCGGTTCTTTTATTAGCGAAAAAGTAATGTTTTTCTCCTCCGCCAAAACCTGCATTGATTGAATAGATTGTTCAATAAGAGGAACAATATCCGTATTCTCTTTTTCAACATTGACATTGTTAGATTCAAGACGGGAAAAATCAAGCACATCATTTACCATCTTATGCAAACGTGCAGCTTCTTTGTTTATAACACCAAAAAATTCTTTTTTTGTATCTTCGTCAAAATCATCAGAATGATTATGCAATGTATCAATGTATGTTCTCAAAATAGTAACAGGGGTTCTTAACTCATGACTTACATTAGAAATGAAATTGCTTTTCATTCTGTCAATTTCAACTTCTTTAGTTACATCAATTAAGACTATTACATATCCGACATAATCCTGATTTTTGGAAAACATCGGTGAAATAATCGACTTTATAACCCTTTTATCAATATTTATATTAAACTCAAGGGGCTTGTTCTCCATAATATCGAGCGGAGTATCTTTGAATTGCTCAATTTTTTCTTTAAAACAAAGCTCTCCATCTGTATCACAGTATAATTGAATTTTTGTATTCAGTATTTGAGACTCATCAACTTCCAGCATTTTTTTTGCTGCGTTATTAACCAGGATAACGTTATCGTAATTGTCACAAACAACTACACCGTTAACTATGCTCATCAACACCGCTTCGAATTTGTTTCTT
Organism: uncultured bacterium; assembly: GCA_949284155.1. Classification (GTDB taxonomy): domain Bacteria; phylum Cyanobacteriota; class Vampirovibrionia; order Gastranaerophilales; family Gastranaerophilaceae; genus Spyradomonas. Next base: position 2,982 of record CASDVD010000083.1, read on the forward strand.
TCAAGTGTAATTAAATCAATATTTTGCTCTTCGTATTGATGAAGTCTGCCGGACATATCATTAAAGGCATTAATTAAGTCTCTAATCTCGCCGCTCGTATTTTTGGTATCCAGTTTAAATCCAAAATCCCCGCCGGAAATTTTGGTTACACCATGATGAAGAATATTAAGCTCTCTGGTAATTAAAAGAGTATTTATAAGGACAACTACAGTAAAAACAAGCCATGCAACAGTAAAGACAACTAACATTGAGTTTTTTGTTGCCCGTGAAATATTAGCAGTTGCACTGCCTGATAGCCCTACTGATACTGCACCGATAACGGATTTAACACCTTCAATATCGGCAATCATAGGTGCAGAACTGACAATCGATGCTTCTTCAGCTCTATTCGGATAGTCCTTTTTACTGGAATAAATTATAACATTTTTATTATTTCGAAATTCTATGAAAGAAATTTCCCGGTTGCTGTTTATAATAGAGCGTGTATGAGACTGCAAAGCCGCAAATTTATCAAACTCCTGCACATCTTTTGTAATCTCAACACTTTCAATTGCCAGAGTTTTAGTCAATATTTGCCCAAAATCATCATAGACTTCAGAAATTTTTTGCTGAATATTAGTTATCGCAAAAATTGCCAAAGCAACGATTAAAACAGTACTTATTCCAAGTCCTAGAATTATTAATTTATTTTGTGTACTTATACTAGCAGGCTTTTTCATCTCGTAGATGATTATATCACTAAAATATTAAAATTAATAATCCATTTTTCCTTCTGCGATAACTTTAGCAGCACACAATGTTCCGTCTCCGCCGGACGTACAATTTTTTGAAGGATCGTTTTCAGTTGCACCGCCTGAAGAGCCGGACTCATCATTTTCATCTTCAAAAAGTGTTTCATTGTTTGTACCAGCAGGAAGAACGCCGTCCTCTTCATCAACATAAAAAGCAAAGAAATCTCTGCCCCATTGATTAGGTCCTTGTTCGCCGTTTACATCTACGATAAATTTAGCTCGTGACTTGCTATTGTCATTACCCGATGAATTTTGACTAAATGTTCCCGGTATTATCATAAGTCCCTGACCATCAGCCAATTTATATTTAATACCGGTTGTATCGGAATAGTAGTTTTTATCAGGGGAATTATTTAAATATTTAACCATTGTATTAGTAAAGCAGCCCGGGCCGGTTCCGCAGTTTGCAGATATGCTCAAATGTTGAGAAAACATTTCATTAATCTTATCAACATTCGACCAGGGCCAAAATTTAATAGGGCCATATTTAGACTCCATAACAGAGACTGCCTGTGTGGTAATAGAATACGATTTTTTTACTGAAGATACATATTCCCTTCTTGCGGTAGACTGCTGTAATGCAGGTATAGTTAAAGCCGCAATTACACCGATTATTGATATAACAATAAGCATTTCAGAAAGAGTAAATCCATATTTTTTGTTCATATTCATTGTTCCCGTATTACTAATTATATTTTTATTTTACCACATTTATAAAAAATTGATATAGATAATACAAAAAAAGACGGAATGAAAACCATTCCGTCTTTTTTTACAACAATAATAAATTACAATTTTTCAGCAACCATTAATGTAGTTTCAGCCAATCTTGTTGAATAACCCATTTCGTTATCGTACCAAGAAATAATTTTAACCATATTGTCGCCCATAACTCTTGTTAACAAAGCGTCAACTGTTGATGATTGAGATGAGCCGACATAGTCAGTAGAAACTAACGGTTCTTCTGAGTAGCAAAGAACATGTCCGTCAGCACCTTCTTTTAATGCAGCATTAACAGCTTCAACCGTAACAGGTTTTTCTGTTTCAAATACAACATCAACTAAAGATACATCCGGAGTAGGAACACGCATTGCAAAACCGTCCAATTTACCTTTGAGTTCAGGAAGAACCAAAGCAACAGCTTTAGCAGCACCTGTTTTTGTAGGAACAATGTTCAATGCACCTGCTCTTGCACGACGGGGATCTTTGTGTCCTGCATCAAGAATTCTTTGGTCGCCAGTATAAGAGTGAACTGTTGTCATCAAACCTTTAACAATACCGAATTTTTCTTTGATAACTTTAGCAACAGGTGCTAAGCAGTTAGTTGTACAAGATGCCATAGAAATAACATTGTGTTTAGCTGGATCGTATTCGTGTTCG
>CASDVD010000084.1 GCA_949284155.1 uncultured bacterium
GGTAAATCACAGCAAGATTAAAGAATATTTGGCCTTTATACAAAAATTTAATTATTCAAAGACTACAATTTCGAGGAAAATTTCTGCAATACGTACATTTTACAGATATTTGTACAGAGAACGCATAATAGATACTAACCCGATAAATAGCATACATTCACCTAAAAAGAACAAAACATTGCCCAAATTTTTGACAAATGCGGAAATAGAGCAAATATTGAATAATATAAAAATTGATACACCCGCCGGTTTTAGAAACAGAACCATACTTGAACTGCTGTATGCCACTGGTATGCGTGTATCCGAGCTCAGTGATTTGAATTTTGAAAATTTAAATTTGCAGGAAAATGAAATCACTGTATTCGGCAAAGGAAGTAAAGAACGGATTGTTTTGATTTCAACAAGAGCGAAAGATTTTTTGGAAAAGTATATAAGATTAGTACGGAAGATGGTTCCTCTGCCTCAAATTATGGCGGAGGAAGCTTCGGATAGTCCGGTATTTATTAATAAAACCGGTTATAGGTTGCAGCCGCAGTCTATTCGTGCTGCAATAAAGGAGATTGTTCAAAAAATAGAATTGCCAAAGGTTGTTACACCTCACGTCTTTAGGCATAGTTTTGCAACAAAATTGCTTGAAAACGGGGCTGATTTGAGAGTTGTGCAGGAATTATTGGGACATGCTAGCATCAGTAATACACAGATTTATACTCATGTATCGACAGAACGATTAAAATTGGTGTATGATAAAACTCATCCGAGAGCTTAGCGGGAGGAGAGAGAAATGTATGATATAGTTACTATCGGGAGTGCAACAATTGACACATTTATAGAGTGCGATGATGCAAATATTGTTGCTGTTAATACAAAGAATTTTAAAAATGAGTTCATGGCTTATCCTTACGGTGCAAAAATTGAAATAGACGGGTTTAAAACAGCTGTGGGCGGAGGCGGAATTAATGCTGCCGTTAATTTGGCTAATCTTGGTTTAAAAACTTCTGCTGTCTTTAAAATAGGAAAAGATTTTCTCGGACGAACTATAAAAGAAAAAATATCTTGCGAAAATGTTGATTTAAGTAATGTTATCGTTTCAGAGCGGGAACAATCAGGATTTTCTATAATACTTGTAAGTTTTGAGGGAAACAGAACGGTTCTTGCTCATAGAGGCACAAACGGCACGATAAAGGAATCAGAAATCAATTTTGATGCAATAAAAAATGCAAAGTGGCTCTATATTGCACCATTGAATGGTGAATCAGGGCAGGTATTGGATTTAATTTCCAAGTTTGCTGAAGAACATAATGTAAATACAACTATTAATCCCGGAAGTTCCAGTTTGAAAAAGGGATTAAGATACTTTGAAAATATTTTAAAAACTGCTGAAATTGTTGTAATGAATAAAGAAGAAGCCTCTCTCGTGACAAAAGTAGAAGTTCGTCCGGATACGAAAGAGGTGAGATATTCTGATGAGTTGATTCATCCGGATATAATTATTATGCTGAATAAATTAAAAAATATGGGTGCCAAAATTGTAATAATTACTGACGGAAAAAATGGTGTCTATGCTGCTGACGGTAAAAAATATTATAAATGTCCGGAATTTCCCGCAAAAGTCGTAAGCACGCTGGGAGCGGGCGATGCACTTTCTTCCACTTTTACGGCTGCAATTCAATATACTGATTGGGATGTAGAAAAATCATTGAAAATGGCATCAGTAAACGCTGCATCCGTTGTTTCTCATTTTGGTGCGCAAGAAGGCTTTTTAACTTTTGAAGAAATTGAAAAAAGGCTTGCGGAAAGTCCCTGTTACCGTGTAGAGACCATTGATGCCGTTTAATTATTAAATCTTAGGATTAATAAAGAATTCATTTGAAAAATAATCCTGTTTTGCGGCAGGTGTTGTTTTGCTGCTGTTTTTCATTGAATATGTCAGGGCTTTTTTAATCGGACTTTTTGATTTTGCATTTTTTATATCAATTTCTTTTAGTTCCTGCTGATTTTTTGCCTTCAGCGGTACTCCGACAATTGATCTGGAGACCGAGTCATTTAGGATTGAGGTTATTGCAGTAAGGCTGAATGCTCCGGCTAAGCTGGAATTGCATAATTTTGAAAGCAGGTTGTGAACGAATGCCAAAATGTATGCGGAAAAACAAATTCTTGAAATTTCTTGTGCTGCACGATTTTTAGCGCTTATGTTTGCTTCTTTTTTATTGTCATTGCTGTATTGCATTGTCAAATTATATGCGTCTGTTACCAAAAATAGTGTTGTTATTGCCCGTGCGAGGTTTATGTTTGTTTGCGTAACTTTATTTCCGTCGTACTCGACATGTTTCGCTGAATCTGCTTTCATAACAGAATCTTGCATAATTTTTCTTAGCTTTTCTAAGTCTTTTGCGGATAGTTTGCCGTCTTCTTGAACTTTGATTCCTGCTTTGGCAATTTGTTTATCAATCCATAGTATAATATTTTTCAGACCTTCAATTTCTTCGGTTTCTTTTGATAATATTTTCATAAATTCTTCAAAGATTCTTACTTTTTTTTCAGCATCTGAAAAATTTGATTCGCTCCAAGCCTTAAGCTGTAGCCTTTTTTCGTAGAAATCTTTAAAATCTTTTGCTTCTTTAAATTTTGGATTGGAAAGTGTTTTTTCCATTTTTGAAAGATTTGCGCTAAGTTGATTTGATGAAAATCTGTAATATATGTTGGCGGCAAAATTTTTAATTGACTGCGCAGAGTTTTTCAAAAAGTGTAAAGGCATTAGAACGCTTTTTATGACTTGTCCGTGGAAATTTTTCTTTGTTCCCAGAGGCAGTTCTTTTAATAACTCTGAATTAGTTATTAAATTGAAGGCTTTTTCTATATTTTCTTTATTATCTAAGTTGATTTCCTTTAATTTTAACAAATCATTATTAGGGTCTGAATTTTTAATAGATTTCAAAATTTCAGCAAATTCATCTGATTTTTTTACGGATTTTATAAGATTTATTTTTATGTATTCAAATTGTTTTTCATCAGCTTGTTTAATAATATTTAAGAGTTCAATCAGGCTTTTTTTCTCAAATAGCCGGGTGCTGCTGTAAAGACCTTTAAAAGAAGGTGTGGAATTGTTTTTGCTGAATTGAGAAAATGCTGTAGTGTTGGCTTTTGTGTATTTGTACGAATTGGGCAATGTTGTCCTGTTAGTTTTAACCCTTGTCAGCAATCTGCCGACAGCCGGCAAAACTCCCTTTTTGGCTTCCATTTCTTTTTCCAGTTTATCAAGAGTTTCCTTATCTGATGGCATAATCGGTTTTCCGACAAGCTTTCTTCCGAGAATTTCCGAAAAAGCTACTGTAGAACCGGAAACAAACAGAGCTGTTGAAAGACTCTTGTTGACTGCTGTTTCGAATGTACCGAACAGAAGGTTCTGGATATACATGTTTAAACCGATTCTCGAAAATTCCTGCGCAATACGGGATTTTCTTTGAATCGACGCTTCATCTTTATTATTGCTGAATCGCATTGTTGTATTATATGCGTCAGTTCCGAGAAAATAAGCATATACAAGACCTGAAATGAATCTGTTGCCGAGCATTAAAGAGGTGGTTGAATATTTTCCCTTGTCCGGGTCTACAACTTTGTTTCTTCTTCTTTTTATTTTGCTTAATAACACATCTTCAGGAATCAAAAAGTCGGAGGTGTCTGTCCATTTCCCGTGACCGCTTAAACTTCTATATCCGTTTTCCCAGATTTCATGAGAATTTATTAATCCTTCCAGTGAAGAGAAGTTGTTAATAACTCTTTCGTATTCTTTATTTCTTTGGTTATAGTGAGCATTTTTAGATGCAAACAGCTTTTTTACACCGTGATATAGAGATGTAAACGGCTTTACAACATTAGAAAGAAGTTTTCCGGCAAGCTCTTTTTGGGGTATGTAGTAGAGGTTTTCGCAGGAAATTTTTTCGGCTGCATCTTCAGAAAAACCGTATTTATTTCGAAATTCTTTGTCTGTTTTTATTAAATTTACATACTCTTCTCTAATTTTGGAATAATATTCAAATTGTTGGCTGCTGACTTCCTTGAGAGATTGAAAAACTTTTTTTGTGAGTCCCTTGGGGATTCTTTTTATTATATATTTATTTGGATTTAAAAAGTTTAAACCCTTGAAAGATATAGTTGCAGCGCTGTTTTCTGTCAAGGGTGTGATTATGTGATTTATTTTTTTTGTAGGAGATTTTAGTCGGGAATCATACCCGTGTCGATGGTGATATTGATTTTTTATATCAACATTTGTTACCACGTTAGTTCCAACACTCAAATCTCTTCAAGACTCAATTTTTGTGACATTAATAGAAAACTGCTGAATATAATAAGTTGTTACTAAAAGGTTCTTCTCGATACAAAAGTTTACCTAAAGCGTAGGGATTTTCCAATAAAAAACCCTTTCAATTGAAAGGGTTTTTTATCTTTATATATAAAACAATTTTATTTTATATTTGAGTAAGTCCAAGCATCCATATTAGGATTTTCTTTCATTGACGGATCTTCAACCATTTTTGCTGTATTTGTGTTCAAACCGCCTTCTTTTGCACTTTCATGAGCAATTGGTTTATATATTCTGTTGAAGTATTCAATAACCATTCTGTCAGAGTTAAAGTAAGCTTCAGAAGTCCTTACAGCCTGTCTCATCATTCTTGCCCATTCGAGTTTGTTATCGTAATAAGTAGGAATAATTTGATTTTCAATGATATCCATGATGCAATCATGATCTTTCCAGTGTCTTTCTTCCCAAGGAATATCATCATCCAGACCGGGATATTCTACTGTATAACCGTTGATGCCCGGGAATGTACCCTCAACTGTCCATCCGTCATAAATTGAAAGGTGTAATGCACCGTTCATATTTGCGGACATGCCTGAAGTTCCTGATGCTTCCAGCGGTCTGATTGGTGTGTTTAACCATACATCAGTTGCTTTTTTCAATTTTGCGCTCAACTCCAGCTCATATCCTGCAAGCACAGCAACATTTTTAATGTTGTATGATTTATGAAGAATGTTATTAAACATTTCACGTCCCATTGCGTCATCCGGATGGAATTTACCCGCAAAAATCAGTTGAACCTTGTCTGCATTTAATAATTTTAAGATTCTGTCCATGTCCATAAAGATGAGCCAAGCACGTTTGTAATCAGCGAATCTTCTTGCCCAGGTAATCGTTAATACATTAGGATCAAATCTTTTACCTGTAGTATTGGCAATATAGCTGAACACTTCTTTTTTCATTTCTATTTTTGCATTTAAAAGGTCTTCAAGGGTTTGTGCTTTAGCAATTCTTTCATCTTGCCAGTAATGCAGGTTAACAGCATTTGTAATAGCACGAATGGGGCATCTGCCTTGAACCCAAGACCACATTTTGTTTGCTACAAGGCCGTGGAGCTGAGAAACAGCATTTGCAATACGGCTCATTCTTAATGCTGCAACTGTCAGTGAGAAATGTTCTCCACCGAGTTCTACAGCTCTTTCTCTTGAGCAGCCTGCAAAGAAACCGCCTTCTAAAAGTGTATCAACCCAGTGAACTTCATTTCCTGCTGCAACAGGTGTGTGTGTCGTGAATACGACTTTTCTTTTGACTTGTTCTAAGTCTCCGTTGTATTGTCTCAGCAATTCAAACGCAGCGGGAAGTGCATGTCCTTCGTTCATATGAACGCAGTCAAAGTCATATTTGATTGCTTGCAATAATCTGATACCGCCTACGCCGAGAACCGTTTCCTGGGCGATTCTGATTTTTTCATTACCGTCATAAAGTTTATGCGAAATTGAACGTGCCCATTCGGAGTTTTCATCGATATCTGTAGTTAACAGATAAACAGGGCATGTTCCGAAAAGGCTGGGATCAACTCTAAAAGCTTTCACAACAACTTTTTCGCCAAAAACATCCACTGTTACAGATGCATCAACTGGCTGAAGGAAGTCATAGTGTTTTCTTATGTATGCAACATCAACATTGCCTTCTTCATTGATTCTTTGATTATAGTATCCGTAGGACCATAGCATTGTTACACCTACAATCGGCAATTGCAAATAACCTGCGGACTGCATATGTGATCCTGCAAGAAATCCGAGACCGCCGGAATAAGTGCTCAATGATTGATCCATTGCTATTTCCATTGAAAAATATGCTACTTTTGGTAATCCCATAATTCTCCTTTTGTATTAAATACTAATCTCTAATCTACGTATTTCTTTATAACAATAACATATCATAAAAGCAACCAAAAATTTACATCCGCTTTACTATATTCCCTGTTGCTTTTCAGCAGATACTCTTAAATTACCTCTAATTATAAAGGATTACACGAAATTTTCAAAACTAGTTCGATGGAATTAGAACTAAAGGAGTAATATTTACATTTACATCTTTACCCGAGCTTTTTCTATAAACTACTAAATTTAAACTTTTATTTTTATGAAAATGCTCCATTAATGCCTTAAATTCACCTATGCTTGCAATTCGTTTTCCTTCCACTTCAAGAATCTTGTCTCCTTCTTCTACTCCGGCCTTTTGGGCAGGGGTCATTTCCAGTACATCTGCTATGTAAAGGCCGCTTGGGTATTCTTTTAGCCCAAAGCCGAGCATTTTTTCAGAGTTTTTATATATCTGTATAATTTTGCGTTCAGCTAAAAATTTGCCTATTTGGTTAAAATCTGCAAATGAAAATAAGCATAAAAATATTAAAATACCGATGTAAAGTCTTATATTATCCATTATTTTGCTTTTTGAGTATAAGCAAAATAATGCCAATACCCGCTAAACTATTATTTTTGAAAAGTCAGCTATTCTGTCAAATTTTTGTTTTACAACACCGAGAAGTTTAAGCCGGTTAGCCTTGATATCTTCATTTTTATCCATAACAAGTACATTGTCGAAAAATTCATTGATAACAGGCACAATTTCAGAAAGTCTCTGGAACAGCTCGTTATATTCAAGAGTATCAGCATCTATTGCCTTGGCGCATTCCATAAGTTTCTTCTCGTATGGAGTATTAAAAAGCGAACACTCGGGCAATTGAGTTTTTTCTTTTGCTATACGTGAAATTCTGTTTGCCGCTTCATAGACACTATTGAACTCAGGCTTTTTGACCAGCTCTGAAAGTATTGTTAATCTTGATGCAAAATCATTTAAGTTCAACAGCACAGCTTCAGTCATTGCTGCGTCAACTAAATCATGGCTGAACTTATCATTATAGTATATGCTCAACCTTTGTTCAAAGAATGTTCTAACATCGTCAAAAAGCTTTTCACTATCTTCAACTTTAACAGGGAGTATAGAAATAGACTTTTTTATCAAGTCGGAGAGATTAATTTTTAGTCCCTTTTGTATAATAGTTTTTATTATACCCAGAGTAGCTCTTCTTACACCGAGCGGATCAGCTGAACCTGTCGGCTTTTTGCCTGCGGCAAAGACTGCGCAAATTGTATCAATTTTATCTGCAAGGCCGACAATTTGTCCTTCAACCGATTCAGCCAGTTCGGAATCAGCGCTCAAAGGATAATAATGTTCTTTGATACCAAGGCATACTTTAGGGTCTTCTCCTGCATTCATTGCATAATCTGAACCGATAAAACCTTGAAGTTCCGTGAATTCAAATACAAGACTTGTTACAAGATCGGCTTTGCACAATAATGCTGTTCTTTTAATTGTCTCAGATTCAATATTCAAACTGTCTGCAATATATTTTGACAGTTCAATAATTCTGTGTGTTTTTTCATACATGGTGCCCATTCCTTTTTGGAATGTAACACCTTTTAAATCTTCCACATTATTTTCAAAAGATTTTTTTGTATCTTCATTGAAGAAAAATACGGCGTCATCAAGTCTTGCTTTAACGACTCTTTCATTACCTGCTTTAATATTTTCAAAATCAGAACCTATAAAATTGGTCATTGTTATAAAACTGTTAATCAATCGGCCGTCTTTATAGAGCGGAAAATATCTTTGATGTGTTGCCATCACTGTAACTGTAACTTTTTCAGGGATATTTAAATAATTTTTATCAAAATTACAAACTACCGGAACAGGCCATTCTGTAAGATTTGTTACCTCATCAAGCAGTTCATCTTCAAGAACAACCTGTGCTCCTATTTTTTCTGCTTCTGCTTTTGCTGTTTCAACAATAAGTTTTTTTCTCCTGTCGGAGTCAACTATTACATTGGCTTTATAAAGAGCATTTTCGTATGAATCGGGACTTTGTATTTCAACATTTGTGCTGCTAAATCTGTGTCCCCTTGAAAATCTTGAGGATTCGACATCTGCTATTTTTATTTTTACTTCTTCATTGTCAAATATTGAAACAATCCATCTTATAGGTCTTTGAAATTTTACGTCCAAATCTGCCCATCTCATAAAATGCGGGCCTTGCAATTTTAAAACAAGAGAAGGGATATTTTCTTTAATTAGTTCTTTTGTTTGCATCCCCTTTTTTTCAATTTTTGCCCATACGTAATTATCTTCTTTATACAAATCGGATTCGGAAACTCCGTTTTTTTTCGCAAAACCGGCTCCGGCCGGTGTAAGTTTGCCGTTTGCATCAAAAGCAATATTAGCAATCGGCCCTTTGACAGTCTTTGTTGTATCAGGCTGTTTTTCTTCTAATCCTTCAATAAGAACAGTCAGTCTTCTCGGAGTTCCAAAAGTTTTAATGACGTCATAGTTAATATGATTTTCATTAAATAACTTTTCAAAAGCTGATTTAAGCTGATTTTGTCCTGCTTTTATAAATTTATGCGGCAGCTCTTCTGTTCCTATTTCCAACAAATACTTGCTCATGTATCCAAATCCTTTTTCGTCATTATTTATTTTAACATTTACATTTATAATTATATTACAAAAATATTTTATAAATATTTATACTCCCGTTAACCCTGTTTTTTGAAAATTTAATTGTGTTATAATAATTTATGAGAGGGAGATATCAAGAATGAATAATCGTTGGTATGACAAAGAGCCCACTTTGAGTTTGGCAGTCAGCCTTATGAAAAATGAATCAATTAATATTCAAGTGGCATGTGCACAACGTATTACGGAAAAAGCTATTGACATGGGCGTGAAAAGAAGTGCGAACCTTTTTGATGCTTTCAACTATGTTCTTCACCGCTGGTATGATACTGATGAACGGATATCTGATGCTTTTGAATACCTCAGAGCAGCTTCTGATGAAGAACGAAAAGAAATTGCCATTGATATAATTGAATATCTTCAAAAGCTTGAACAATTAAATAATATTTAATTATCTGTATGTAGAAAAATGAAATACCTTAAATTCTTTACAATTTCATTATTGCTGTTATTGTTTCAAAATGGTTTATGCCAGAAGGCTGAAGCAATAAAAATAGGTTTGCTTGACGGGGTCAATGAAGCTTTCATCGGAACAAGTAAACCGGCTAATTTGCTTCAATCCGGTACATACAAATCATTTTATGTTCTGGAGGCTATGAAACCATACAAATTTAAAGCAATGGGTGATTCAATCGGCGTGGAAATTAACGGTAAAGTTTTTAATCTTTCAATGTCCAGAGTTATTGTTCGTCCACAGAATAAAGGATTTATATCTACCAAAAAGCGCTGGTACAGGGGTGAATTTATTGTAATTAATAATAACGGCAAACTGGTTGTTGTTAATGACCTTCCTCTGGAGTTGTATATGCTGGGTGTTGTTCCTTCTGAAATGCCGTCAAAATGGAATCAGGAGGCTCTTAAAGCTCAGGCGATAGCTGCTCGCAGTTATGCAATTGCTAATAGAGGCAAAAGGGCATCTCATGGATATGAC
>CASDVD010000085.1 GCA_949284155.1 uncultured bacterium
CTGAATATCCGGATTTTAGAATCTCATGCAAAAAAGCTTTTGTGTTGTAACCAATTCCATAACAGATATCCAGCACTTTTAAGTGGTCTTTTTCAGAAAAATTCGTTGCAAAATTAAGCGGCCTAATGAATTTTTCGACAGCCTCATTCAAAGCTCCATAAGTAGAATGGTAAATATCGCCGACTGTATTATTATACAGTCCTGTCGAACCATCCTGTGTCATAACGAAATCTATATCAGCATCCAGCTTTGTTTGTTGATTATTTTTTTGCATATTCTTTATTATAAATTTTATCTTTTTATAAGTCACATTGTTAACTTCTTAAAAATATTATCGATGTATATCGACGCGAAATATATAATAATATTTTATCGTTACGTATCGATTAGATATATTATGATAAAATATTTGGGATTATAATAAACAGTTTTTGATTATTTCAAAAGTAAAAATTTTTAACTTTTGTCAAAATTTTAATTTTTTATTCTTTTATTTTTTTTAACTTTGTTTATTCTAAATCAGATAAAAAAATTTTTTATTTAGAATCTATTTTTCTTTTATAAATTGACTTCATGATTTTTATGCACATACAGAGTATTTGTGAGTAAAATATTTCCTTATAATATAGGCGGCATATTGCAGCATGGATGTTAGAGCACATTATTTGCTTGTATTTTATTATCATTATATATCGTATCGTAATAAATAGAATTTATTTTTATAAAGATAAAACTTATATATACACATAGGAATTCATCGGTAATGAACTCAATGGTCGCTTATCATATATTACAAATAAATATAATATGGCGGGAGATGTAATATGCAGGAAAATAAAGCAATAACAGTACTAATGGTAGAAGACCACAAACTACTCAGAGTAGGCTTAAAATCGCTTTTTAATGATTGTCAAGATATAAAAGTTATCGGCGAAGCTGAAACTGGAAAAGAGGCAGTAGAAAAGGCTAAATTGATAAAACCGGATGTAATTTTAATGGACATAGGTCTTCCGGATTTCAACGGTATTGAAGCAACAAAACGAATTCTGAATAACTCGCCGGAACAAAAAATAATTATGCTGACCTCTCACAGTACTGAAAAAGAAGTAATGGATTCATTGAGTGCAGGGGCTTATGCCTATGTATTAAAGGACATTAACACAGAGCTACTAATGATGGTTATTAAATCAGTAAAAGACGGCGCAATATGGCTTGACCCCAAAATTGTACCTTTAATTCGAAATCAATCTTCATGCTTCATACCGCAAAAACAAAGTTCTAGAGCCTCTTTTAGGGCACAACACTCTAATTTAACAGAAAGAGAATATGAAGTTTTAAAACTTGTTGTAGACGGGAAGTCAAATTTTGAAATAGCAAATACACTTACTATCAGCGAACACACTGCCAAGGCGCATGTATGTAATATAATCCAAAAACTTGTTGTAGACGACAGAACCCAGGCAGCTGTAAAAGCCATAAAAGAAGGCTTAGTCTAAAAAGTGCATATTTTCTGTTAAATAACGGCTTTGGACTAGAACTTGCAGGAAACAGAACTCTTGCGTCAATTAGAGCATATATGGGTCTATAGTGCCAGAATGGTACAATTCTTGAAATTTTCAACACTGTATAAATGTTAACAGTTTGTCACAGGTAAAAAAATAGATTATGCTTTTGTTGAGGAGATTTCTGTTGTCATGAACCATGCAGAAAAAATTATAATAGTAGATGATGATAATATTGTCCTTTCAACGCTCAAAATGCTGATGGAGCTTGAGGGGTTCAAAGATGTTGAATATTTTGATGATCCTCAAAAAGCTCTTGATTATTTAAATGATGTTCAGCCGGCATTAATTTTATCGGATTTTATGATGCCTCAAATGAATGGAATACAGTTTTTATCTAAAGTTAAAGAACTTTACCCGGATGCGAGTATGATTCTTTTAACCGGATATGCTGACAAAGAAAATGCGATAAAAGCGATTAATGATGTCGGAATTTACAAGTATATTGAAAAACCGTGGGATAACGCCGATTTAATAATGAATATCAGAAACGGTTTAGAAAGAAGTAATTTGATTTCCGAATTGCAGCAAAAAATCAGCGAACTTTCTGCTGCAAAGGCCGAGCTTGAACGGTATAACCACTCTCTTGAAGATTTAGTCAAAGAAAAAGCTGCGCATCTGGTTGAATCTAATTCAAAATTAAGCACAATTATCAATTATTGTGCGGACGGAATTATACTTCTTTCAAAAGAGGGAGTTATTCTACAGGCGAATCCCGCTTTTGAAAATATTACGGGACTCGGTGAAAAATATATAATAAACAGACAGCTAAAGGACTTTTTCTCCGAACAAACAAAAGAAATTGAAAAACTTTCCGAAGAAAAAGAAGTATTGATTAGCGGATTAGAGATTAAAAATTGTATAAATGATAAGAATATTCCGGTTGAAATTAATTTTGCTCCGGTATTTTCAGAAGAGGTCTCTTATTATGTGGGAGTTGTCAGAAACGTATCCGCACAAAAAGAGATGGATCGTTTAAGGGATGATTTTATTGCGACACTTACCCATGACTTGAGGACGCCTCTTTTGGCCGCTATTCAAACTTTACAGTTTTTTCTGGACGGTTCACTGGGGACTTTGGATAAAAGGCAATCGACGCTGCTTGATACAATGAAAAAAAGTAATGAAGATATGCTCGGACTCGTCAATGCACTGCTTGAAGTGTACAAATATGAGTCAGGAAAACTTAATCTGTGTATTACTGATTTTTCTTTAGACATTTTCCTTAATGAATGTCTTTCGCAGGTTGAGCCGTTAGCAAAGAAAAAGGATATTACGATTTCGCTTTCATGTGCTGAGCCGGTTTGTATTCATGCTGATAAAAAAGAATTGCGGCGTGTAATTATGAATTTATGCGGAAATGCACTCAACCATACTAAAAACGGCGGTTATGTAAAGATTAGCGCTCATGTAAACAGTGAAAATGCAATCGTAATCAGTGTCGAAGATAATGGCAGCGGTATTCCCAGATGCGATATACCTAAATTATTCAAACGTTTTTCGCAGGGTACATCTCAAAAACGTTCTGCCGGTACCGGTTTAGGACTGTATTTATCGAGACAAATTATTGAGGCGCATGGCGGAAAAATCTGGGCAGAAAGTGAATTGTCAAAAGGAAGTACTTTTTCTGTTTTGATTCCTGATGCAATCGTCGATTCAAAAAAAACTACAACATTAGGATAAGGATTATATATGAGCATTAAAGTATTACTTGTTGAAGATCACACAATGATAAGAATGGGCACAGCTCTTGTTCTGGAAAAAGCTAACGGAATAGAGCTTATAGCCGAGGCAGAAGACGGTGAACAGGGGATAGAAATAGCAAAAGAGGTTTGCCCTGATGTAATCCTTATGGACATAGGACTTCCGGTTATTGACGGAATAGAGGCAACAAAACAAATTAAGGAATCCAGCCTGCACTCCAAAATTCTTATTTTTACGTCACGAGAAAGTGATGATGACGTTTTTGCCGCATTGGCGGCAGGTGCAGACGGTTATATTATGAAAGGCGCAACACCGGAGCAGCTGACAAATGCTATTACGGCAATTAATGAGGGTACCGCATGGCTGGATCCTGCTATCGCACGTTTGGTGCTTTCAAATGTTCAACGACAGACTAAAACAGTTTCAGTTCCCGCTGAAATAAAGACCGGAAAAAATTCGTTCGGGTTGACTGAAAGAGAGTTAGAAGTTTTAGGACTGATTGTTGAAGGTTTGTCAAACCCTGAAATTGCTGAAAAGCTCGTAATAACAAGAGCCACTGCAAAAGCGCATGTTCACAGCATCTTGCAAAAATTATACGTTGATGACAGAACACAGGCTGCAGTTACCGCAATGAGAGAAGGGCTTGTTTAAAATGAAGAGGCATATTGCCATAATAATTAGTTCATTAATACTTTTTAGCGCTTGTACTGCTTTTGCAAAAAAGTCAAAAGAACCCCCAAGAAAAAACAATATGCCTAAAACTATGGAAGACTATCGGCAAGAAGCACAAAAACGCGCTGAAGAAAAAGTGAATATTCCTCCTCCTGACTTTGAAAAAGATGACAAAATCGTTGATTTGCCGCCGCCCAAAATTGAAATAAAAAAATATAATAACCCGCCGGGTTCTGTTGAAATAAATCTTCAAAAACTTAAAAAAGACTGCAAAGTGAAATCTCTGGGTGTGGCTTCTCCTGATGCTTCTTTGCTAACTTATTCAACTGTCTTTTATTATCCGACATCAAAGACTGCAGGTGCTGAACTTTATCTTATGAATTTGGACAGAAGTCTTAATGTAGAAGAAAGGCTGAAAAGAGTTCATGTAAATCAAGGAAAGCGTGTTATATACAGAACCGGTATGGATTCTTTGAAAAACAATGTACAAAGGACATTGACAGTTCTTGACTGGTCAAGTGACGGAAAAAAAATTGCGTTTAAAGAAAAAATATCATATACAGAGGACGGTCTATGGCAGACAAATTTATTTGTATATGATTTAGAAACAGGGAAAGCAAGAGAACTTACCGAAGTTAGAGAGGCAATAAAATATTACTGGAGTAAAAACGAGGGACTGAACCTCAATCAGTACAGATGGGATATTTTCCCTATGGGCTGGGATGAAATGAACCCAGACAGGCTTATTGTGTTTGCATACGCATATACGGGAGAAAGGCCAAAGTATCTGGGTGCATGGTCAATTGACAGATTTGGGAACCGTTCAATGCTGATGTCTCTTACAAGCTCTAATTTTGCAATTTCACAAAACGGTCTTGCTTTAAAGCTGATTGCGGATTAAGAATATTAACACATTGGATTTTGTATTGAATATATTTGTATAATAAACAAGTATGGAATTTTTCATAAGTATTTTAAAATTTTTTGTAGGAATGGACAACATCTTTTTTTCAAAGATTGATGCCATTATAAACAGTTTACCTTTTTCAGTATGGGCTAACGATGCGATTATCGACAGTATACATATGCTGCCTTTTCTATTTATAATATTTTTACTTATAGAATTAATTGAGTATAAGTATTCTGACAAAATAAATTTATTCATAAAATCTTCCAAAAA